>JANLID010000112.1 GCA_024654105.1 Gallionella sp.
GGTAAGCCAGGAACTCCAGACTCGCACCGCCCATACCTTCATTTTTCCATGCTACCTGTGCGAGGGAACAAGCCCATGCTTTCCTGGCAAACATGGGCAGTCGCGCTTCCACGAACCCACGGTCAAAACTCGCATTGTGGGCGATAACAATCGACACATCAGACATTAGAGCCTGTACGGCGGCATCATCAATACGCTTCCCCGCAACCATCTCATCTGTGATGTTATGAATCTTCGTGGACTCTGGTGAAATCGGCATCCCGGGGTCTTCAAGCTCATTGAAGGTCTCCAGCACCCTGTAGGCCTGCCCTGTCTCCGGGCAATACTCAAAGACGACAATGCCAAGCTCGATAATCTTATCGCCAGCCGGGTCCAATCCAGTGGTTTCTGTATCCAGGACAGCAGCCTTCAACAGTTTCTCCGGCGGGGGAGAATCCGAATAAGTGGTGCGGGGTTCAAAGGGGCGTGTGACCCGATAGCCATTGGTTTTCAGCAACGCTATGGCTTCATCAAGTTTCATGTTTTTTGGGGGCTGGTTATTCATACTGTGATTATGACAGGCAATAAACCGTGGGTAGTGTCCGGCATCAGCACTCCTCGCTGCGATCAAGAATCTCCAGCTTGAACTGCCACCCCTCGAATGAACTTATCATGCGGCCAAAATCTTTCCATGATATTTCCTGGCCATCGACAACAACGCAGGGCATGCGAATATCTTCGGAGAGGTCGCATTCGATCCGCCCCCGCACCGTCATGTCAGCAATCTGAAGTCCATGCCCATCACCGGCGTTCTTGATGTGCTTAACGGAAAGCGCTTTGCGTATTTTCTCAACCATGCAGCCAAGCATGGCGAATATGTCTTCTTCGGGGTCGCCGATTATTTGAAACTGATAGCCTGCCCGGTCACCATCCTGGACCTCAAAAGCATCCAGCGTGACCATATTTCCCAACAGGCGCGACACGAAATGAAACTGGTGCGATTCGCCAGCGCAGTCATTTATCCTGATGGGCTGAAGTCGGGTATTGTCAAAATTATCGATACCGCTGACCTTGGCGACTTCGGCACTGAAACAACAGCTGCATAGCTGTCTATAGACCCCATCCATGGAACCATAGTGGGTGATTTCGTAGCTGGGAGCATCTTCGCCGCACCCTTCGCAATGGACTTTTGTCATGATTATTACCTTGAATGGCTGGCTGCCAACCGTGCAATTCTACAGCCAACGCAATGCGAGGTATGCAACGCTGGCATGCAGAGAGTACCGGATGCTCATGAGTTGCGATTTTGACACGAAGGAAGCACAGAGGATTGCAAGCTGCTCGCCATAAAGCTGGCTGTGGTCACGGTACGGTATAGACACGGAGCCGTCATTGAATTGAAGATGGTAACGCACAATCAATCACACAAATCTGGATGCGATAGCTCTCTTCCTGTGTAAGCGTCTGCCGTATGCGGGTTTCAAGTTCTTCAGCACTGCGGAGTTTCTTTCCATCGGGAGGCGGCTTCATTCCTTTCCCACCGAACCAAAAGACCAGATAAATACCGTGCCCACCCGCACTAGGATCGCGGACATATTTGGGAATAAGTTGCTCGTGAATCGCGCGCCAGAGGTCGTCGTGGGTGTCTTTCTTTATTTCGATGGGAATGTTAAATCTGTTGGCTCCGCCGAATAACACCTTGATGTCTGCGCGTTTATCGTCCGCATAGTTCCCTTCCCGTTCTGCGTCAATGCCTAGTGTGCCTAGCCGAGCTCTCAAGTCTGATAGCAGTGCATCACGGCAGTCGTTTTCGGGTTTAGGTTTGTCCAGCCTCTTGTTGCTTTTGTCGTAACTCCAATACTGTCTGTAATCGTTGGTGCTGCCATCGCGAATCTTTTTTGCAATGTCGCGCAGATGATCGAGTGTCAGCGCGGACAGGTCAGCGGCACTGGCAGGCTGAAGGTTGGCGAGTGTACGGCTGACCTCTTCGACACCCAAACGGCGGAAATTAGCTTTGCGCCGGGCAATACGCTGGGTATGCAATGCATGCCGCAAGGTGTTGTGCCAATGCGCAAGATTGGGTATAGCCAGCAGGCGTTCGAGTTCGTGGGTTGCTGCCTCGCTTGGATTGCCACTTAGTTTATTGATAAATGAACGCGCCAGATCGGCGGTGTTCATAGCCGGGCTGACCCAACCTCCTCCCTTTGGGCGTTCGGGTGAGCAATCCGGCGCAAGCAGCTCTATTAGCATGGCAAGTACGGTTTCCGGCATGGATGCATAAGGAAAGCCGCGTTCCCAGCGATCATGCAGAAACCCTGCCAATTGATTCCGTCTAGGCTTGCTTTTGCCTATGTGTAGGAGCAATTTTGTAGCGTATGAGGATGGGGAAATTATCACCCCACAAGCCAGCCAATAGACCCGCTGCGCGGCATCCATGCTCCCCAGCTCTAGTTTGCCCGCCACGATGGATGCGAGAAATTTTTTGTCTAGGTAATGTAGCGCCCCCTTCAACAGTGGATCAAGTGCATACCTTAGCTGGGGTTTGCGGGCGCGCAATGGGAAGCCTTCCAACAATTGTGGCAATGCAATGCGGGCAACGTCAGAATAGGTGTCGTTGTAAGCCAACAGATACATTCCGCTGACATGCTCCTTTCCAGCACGCAACATAGGCAACGCATAAGCAAGTAAAACATCTGCCACTAGCGCCGGACGTGTCTGAAGCAGCGATGTAACCCATGCTGGATCATTTCCAACATTGTGGCTAAAACGAAATACCAATAGCCTAGATAACACAGCATCATCGAGTTGCAACGCGCCAGCCGGGTTACTTTGATACAGCTCATCCATGCCCACCAAGCAAGCTGGGCGGACAAGGTGCATCTGCCCCTTCAGTTCGAGTTCAACGATATCGCTGATGGAGGGAAGGTCGTTGCGGTCAAGGATATGACTAAAACCTGAATAGGCAGCCTCGATCAATTCCCTGTCGCCATCTAGAAAATCCTCAAGGCGCTCGCGCGGCGTTTCACCCTTGGCTTCATAAATCAACCCATCATAGGCCTGCGCCAAGTCATGCATAATTTGCGGGTAGGCATTGCCTTTCCTGATGGCATCAAGATGTTTCCGGTAATAGCCCACCCATTCGACTTTACGTTTTTGATGCTCAATTTTTCTTTCACGGCCTTTTATGGCGTGCTTCTGCTGCCAACTTTCGTTACCGATTTTGCAGGAAATGAAGTGCTCCAGCCATTGCTGTAAGACAGGGTACGCGCTCGCCCATGATTCAAGGAACTCCAGCGCCGGCAGCGTCAAGTCTCGCTGCCCACCTTCACTTATCAACATATAAACTGCTTGATTGAAATAATAATGCGCCAGCTCACTCTGCCGTTCGGTTGCCGCTTTTTCCAGATACCACATCCCGATGTCAGCGGGCGGTGAACCATGCAGCCTCATTTCGCACCGGCTCATGCAATATGAAACATTCTCTTGACCAGTGCACAAAGAGGCTCCTCGATCAATCACCGCTTTGTAGCGGCTTGGACGGCCTGCAAACCAGTTGGCAATGCGTTCTGTATGCTCTTTTTCGAGCCGGGTATGTTCATATTCATCGAGACCAACGCCAAACCAATCGTAGAGCCGCTCGTCGGTGATAATGTCGCCATATGCTTCCAGCCCGCGTACCAGCAGCTCACCGGCCATTTTGTTGAGCTGATGATCTTGCAGCATCTTTCTCATGCTTTTATGTCTCTGCACCAATTGATCCAGCAACTGCGGCAAATTACCCTCGGCAGATTTCTCGGGAAGTTCGTGAATCCAGAACATGAAATATCTACCGATTAAGCTGTCATTTTTCGGAGAGTGGAGATAATCAAATACCTGCGCTGAAGAAATTAAACTAGGGTAAATCTCATGAAGAAGTTCGCCAAGAATTTCATCGTCCCTGTCTTCGACTGCGCCTGCGCGAATTTCATCGGCCAGTTTCAGCAATCCTGATTTATTTTCCGGCATGACATGCATTAACGCCTGCACCGCATTCCCACGTATTCGCGGCCAATAGCTGGCGTCACGAATAACGGTTTCCAGCGAGTCGGCTAATGCTGTCATGGGTTCGCCATGGCGTATGGCATCAAGCACACATTCAAGCAGCGCCTGGTCAGATTCTTCGCGGGAAGGCGATATGAGAATATCCATAAATGCAGGTACCATATCCACTGTGCCCAGCGCGCCAAAGGGCGATGAAGACCAATCATCCGAGCGGAACCATGGGTAATGTTGCGCCACATTTTTCAAAGCCGCCAAGATAAGCTGTTTGTCCGCAACAGGGAACTGCTGCACGTCACCATAAAGCACCACGCCCAATGGATCGCGTTCTATCAGAACAGGCCGCCCTGCGCGGCAATGAACGGACAGCCATGCGGCAAGACCGCGTAAGTCAGGTACCATGCCGCCATCTTCTCCCGTGATCAGCGCCAATATGCGACCGAACGGCAGGCCGTGTTTCTCGATCCGTTCAGCCAGGTAACGCGCCCCGAGATATTCGGCGACGCTACGGTGTACGGGAATGCGTTGCTCTTCGCCGTCTTTCTGGAACAGGTTGGTTTTCAGCGCGACAAGCAAGGGCAAGTCATGCGCTTTCAGATTTTCCCGGTAGTAGTGTTGGCTATCGCTTCCATCTTCGTCCAGTGCGAATCCGGCAATCCCGGATAACAAATGGATGGCGCATAGATATCCGGCGACATCGAGCAACATATCGGGTGAAAGCTGTTTGTTGCGATTTGCTTGTCGGTGTTCCCGGCTTTTTTCTCGCACGAGTTGGCGGCACGCCATTTCGTAAGT
Source organism: Gallionella sp. (assembly GCA_024654105.1). Taxonomy (GTDB): domain Bacteria; phylum Pseudomonadota; class Gammaproteobacteria; order Burkholderiales; family Gallionellaceae; genus Gallionella. The sequence continues at coordinate 4,813 of JANLID010000112.1, forward strand.
TTCTCTGCGGCTTTGTGGCCATTCGTTGCCGCCGACCGCTTCCACCAGCAAATTCAATGTTTGTGGATTACGCAACAGTTCGCCCAGCCTGTGTTCGCCAGCCTTGCGCACGAATTCAGCCGGGTTGGATACGCTGGTTTTATGGCGCAGGATTTCGGTAACATCATGGTCGGTTAACGGATCGAGGTGCAAGACAATAACTTCGCCATTTGGCGACACACGCATCAGGTCTGTACTATCACTATCGCCCAGCCAGTCCGCCTCGCGGCAAGAAAGGCGGAAGCGCGGACACCCCTGCCGATCCAAATGCCTGCGTATGTGATCAAGCGGCGTCTTGCCGTCGCCGCCTTCGGCGCGCATTTCATCCAGCGCATCTATGAACAAGGTCTTGCCCTGATCTTCTGCTTTTGGCTCAAACGTGGCGAAGTCGCGTGCCTTGATGTATTTTCCGCCGGAATCTTCCGCTTCACGCTCGAATGCCTCAGTTTTGCCCGCACCCGGTTCGCCAAGCAGCACATAGGCAGGTAAGTCGCGATAGGTTTCCAGCGGATGGCTCCCTTGTTCATCCGGCTTGTCGGATTTCCGCGTACAGGTACGCGGGACAAGGAAAGATTTTTCCGGTTTGCTCAAAGCCAGTGCTCCGCCGGATAGGAGAGGAATTCCACGAGCGGGATGCCGCCATCGCCGACCAGCAGCTTGCGGCATTTGCCGAAGTTTTCTGAAAATACGTCCAGGCCGCTGGCATGGCCTGAAGCGGGGCCGCTTTTAACTTCGATGGCGGTAAGCTTCTTGCCGCGTTCAATTACAAAATCTACTTCGCGAGAGCTTTCGCGCCAGTAGTAGAGGCGACAGTCGGGGTGACCAGTATTGTAGAGATGCGCCCCTACCGCACTTTCCACCAAACGCCCCCAGTAGCTGCGGTCGGCTTTGGCTTCCGCCTTGGTGTAACCCGATCCAGCAGACATCAAGGCATTGTTGAGCACATTAAATTTCGGAGAAGAGGCGCGTCTCCGATGTTGCTGCCCGGCATATTTCTGCAAGCCGTAAATCAATCCTGCATT
>JANLID010000121.1 GCA_024654105.1 Gallionella sp.
CGCAACATGACAAAATGATGCCGCCCGACACCATCGAATTGCGCGCCTGGCTGGCCGATGAAGATGGTATCCGTGGCGCGCATGTCGAAACCGAAGCGGGCGCGCCGCTCGGAGAAATGCAGCGGGCGCGCAAAAAAATGGCGCTGGCGGAATTTTACGACCCGCGCTTTAATCGGGATAAGGCTGGTGACGCGCCGCTCAAGAAAGGCGACTTGTATTACTTGCATGTGCCGTTCGCCTCCATACCGGGCGGTTTGCGGCGGCTACGGGTGCGAGTGGAAGATAAGGCGGGCAATGTCGCGGTGTTGCCTGGGCCGCTGACGCTCGATCAAAATCAAGCTGACCGGCAGGCCTGTTACGGCGAAAAACTGCGGGTGTTTTACCCCGGCGGCGCGGTGAATTTCCGCGATGGTTTTCGCCAGTTGCAGGAGCTGCGCGACATGGCGCAGGGCGGCTGCGTCGCAGTTGGTTTTCGCGGACGCGTCGAATATCTGCGCACCACCAAAGGAAAGCGGGCCGATTACGCATTCGATCCCGATTTTCCGGAAAGCCTGCGCAAACGCAAAGGCCGGGAAATGACCGGCGAATCCTTGCGTGAACTGCTCGGCACCTCCCTGCATTTTCGCGCCCCAGTGATGATTACGCTGGATGGCGGCGTATGGGCGGACGCCAAGTTTGCCGCGCCTGATCTGGATATCGTTGACATGCTGGAACAGGACGAACGCACCGTGCAATGGAACCAGTTCGGCAAATCCGAGCCGGACGGCGCACTGAAGAGTTTGGCCGGCGCCACGGAAAGCCCGGAACTGGCGCGCATGATGAGCTTGAATCGTTACAATCGCCGCTTTCTCGATTACAAGAAGCGCAACCTGCAAGCCGCGGTGCGGGAAATTGTCGAGTTCAACCGGGCGCATCCGGAAATTTTCACGATGGTCAATCTCGATCCGGATCAATACATCAATCCGTGGTTCTATCTGACCCAATGGTACGACTACAACCCGGACACCCTGCGCCAATACCGCGAGTGGTTATTTCATCTTGGCCCCTACGCGGATGGCGGAGAGTTGGCCTTCTCGCGGCGCGAACCGGCGCTGACGCTGGATGAGGCGAACCGTCTCGCCAAACAATCGTGGAAGGAAATCAATTCGGTCGAACCGCCGCGCAGCGCTCTCGATTACAGCGATCCGTGGCAACAGTTATGGACGCAATTCAAACGCCATCTGGTGGCGCGCCATTATGACGATCTCGCCACATGGGCAATGGAGGCGGGCCTGCCTGAGGAACGCATCTACACCAGCCAGACTTTCATCCAGACAGACGTTGCGGTGAGCATCACCGACACCGCCAATGGCTGGACCGACCAGGCCGGCGTATCGATTGAGGGCGCCAAGCCAAGGCTGGGCCATCTGGGCGCAATTCTCTACGGCCCCGGCAGCCGCAATGAAGGCCAACCGCGCAGTGGCAGCAGCCTGATCGGCAACATCCGCCACGCCGATCCGTCGTGGGGCGTGGTGGAATTTCATCCAGCCAGCATTGCCTTCCCGGAGAAATTGCCGAGCCATGCCGAGTCCTACGCCACCATGCAGACACTGATCAACGGCGGCGCGCGTTTCCTGTCGCCGATGTGGGGCAGCTATGCCGGCGACCGCGTGGTGCACCCCAACAACTTCAAGGCCTACGACGTCATGGAAGGCTCGGCCTTCGAATACCAGTTGGTCTGGTGGCTGCGCGCCATGCAACCGTGGCCTCTCGGCAGCCTGTATTACCCGTTCGGCAATGAACTGGTGCAAAGCGCCGATGGCTGGATTGCGGCGGCCGGAACGCATTTGGAAAGCGGCTATGGGAAATTGCGCCTGACCGGCACAGGCTCCCGCTTAACGCTGGCTTCGCCGCAATGGGAGGCGCGCAGCTTGACGGCTCCGCTCGAGCTCACCGTTGCCGGAAACTGGCCGCAACAAACTGCGGTATCGGCGGAGTTGACGCTGGAGAATGGCAATAAGCTATCCTGCAAGCTCAAGGCTGCGGGCGAAAGCGAGACACGTTGCGTATTTCCGGCAGCGCAAGGATTGCAGATGTCGCGCTTGAATCTCCAGTGGCAACTTCCCGAGGCGCAGCAAGAAGCTGGGATCACGATAGATAGTGTGGCGCTTACTCATAAGTCAGAAATATAGGCGACACTTGACGCTCTTCTCGTTCCCACGGTCTCCGTGGGAACGATGCAATATAGGCGCTCAACCACCAAGACAAAATACATCGCGGCATCGCGCCGCTCCGGCTCAATTGCGACGCGCTGCCGGCCGATGCAGCAGGCGGTTCGACAGGTAATAAGCGGCAATTGCGACAAAACGCAGCCATACGCCCGCAACCACCAAGCCCATCAATAATCCGGGGTATTGGCGCCGGAAAAACTTGCGGTAAAAACGTATCATTCCCTTGTGCTTGTTCCATTCGACAAAGATGGGCCTGGATCTGCTGCAATATCCCTTGTAATGAACCATGCGCGCATCCGGCACGAAAAGAATTTTCCAGCCTTTTTGGCGGAATCTCATGCACCAGTCCAAATCTTCGCAGTGCATGAAGTAGCCTTCATCCAGCAGTCCGACCTCCTCCAGCGCGTCGCGCCGGGCCAGCATGCATGCGCCGGATATGGCTTCCACCTCAATTGGATGCTCAGGCAACGGTTGCTTGTGCAGCATGAAATCGGAAAATAACCCGGGATAACGATTGCCCAGCGCGCTTAATCCAAACGCCTTGACAAATGAACGCCACGG
>JANLID010000126.1 GCA_024654105.1 Gallionella sp.
GATTGGACTCGCGGATCACCTGCGTGACCTTCATCAGCGGGATGTTGTATGCGCGCAGCTTCACCGGATCCACGATCACCTGATACTGCTGCACGAAGCCGCCGACGGAAGCCACTTCCGAAACGCCGTGCGCCTTGGTGAGCTGATAACGTATAAACCAATCCTGTATCGTGCGCAGTTCGGCCAGCGTCTTGTGTACGCCGATCACCGCGTACTGGTACACCCAGCCGACACCGGTCGCATCCGGGCCGATCTGGGGCGTGACCCCCTTGGGCAGTTTGCCGGAAGCAAAATTAAGGTACTCCAATACCCGCGAGCGCGCCCAATAGAGGTCCGTACCATCCTCGAAAATGACATACACGAAGGATGCGCCGAACACCGAGAAGCCGCGCACTACCTTGGATTTCGGCACCGAAATCATGGAAGTGGTCAACGGGTAGGTGACCTGGTCCTCCACCACCTGCGGCGCCTGGCCGGGATATTCGGTAAAGACGATCACCTGCACGTCCGACAAATCCGGCAAGGCATCCAGCGGGGTTTTGGCCACTGCGTATATGCCCGCCAGCGTGATGAACAGCGTGGCGAGGATCACCAGAAAACGGTTGCGCGCCGACCAGTCGATGATTTTATTCAGCATGTCAGCGCCCCTCGTGTTGACTGTGCGCGGACTGCTTTGCTTGCAGCCTGGTAATCACCCATTCGCCGGGCTTGCGCTCGACAATTTCAAACGTGACCGCACTGCCGATTTTTATGTTGCTTACCAGCGATGGATTGGCGAGAGCAAATTCCATGGTCATGCCCGGCCAGCCCAGCGCCTTGATCGGGCCGTGCGTAAGGGTCGCGCTCCCCGCTTTGCTATCCACCGCATCCAGTGTGCCCTCTGCCTGATGCCCCACTACGGCTGGTTTTACCTGTTCCATCGCGCTTTTTGCGCCTCCTGCGCCATCGCCGTAAGCTTGGCCGAGCCCGCCGAGCGCTGCCTTGAGGTTGCTCTCCGCATCAATCAGGAAGTTGGCCGCCACCACCACTTGTTCTCCTTCGACGATACCATCCAGCACTTCGACATAATTATCGCTGCGCCTGCCCAAGCTGATTTCACGCGGCTCAAAGCGTCCTTCTGCCAGTTGCACCAGCGCAATTTGGCGCGTGCCGCTGTCAATCACCGCAGAAACCGGCACGGTTAACACCTTGCCTTCGCCAACCAGCGAAACTTCTACCTGCGCAAACATGGCAGGCTTGAGCAATCCATGCGGGTTGGCGATCTCCAGACGCACCGGAACGGTACGTGTTGCCGGATTCAGGGTCGGGTAAACGTAGGTGATGACACCCCCAAACACCTTGTCCGGGTAGGCATTGATTTTCACCTTGGCCCTGGCTCCGGTTTTTACCAAAGCGATATCCTGTTCGAAGACATCGGCTATCACCCACACCGAGGAAAGATCGGCAATCTGATACAACATTTCACCGGGCATGAAGCGCATTCCCTCAAATGCTTTCTTCTCCAGCACAATGCCATTTACTGGTGTAAAAAAGGTCAGGCTATGCTTGGTCGTCGCGGATTTGGCCAGGTCTTTCACCTGCTGCTCTGAAATATCCCAGTTCTTGAGGCGCAGCAGGCCGGCATCGGCGAGTTGCCGCATGCTCCGCCTGGCGTCATCGTCCGCGCCTTTCAATGACGCGACGCCTTGTGTTGCAATCGCATATTCACGCTGTGCCGATACCAGTTCCGGGCTATACACATCAAACAGTGCCTGTCCTTTTTTTACAAAATCCCCGGTGGCATTTACATGCAGCTTTTCTATCCAGCCCTCAAATTTGGGAGCGATGTTATAAACATGCCGCTCGTTGACTTCCACCCTGCCCACGGCGCGCACGGTTTTATCAAGTGCACGCAAAGATGCCACCCCCGTTCTTACCCCGAGCTTCTGCACTTTTTCGACACTGATCTTTACCTGTCCCGAGCCTGCCGAAGCGGCTTGATTGCCACCGCCCGTCTCGTCCCCCCCTTCGTACACCGGAACATAGTCCATACCCATCGCGTCTTTTTTTGGCACCGGCGATGTGTCCGCCAAACCCATCGGGTTGCGGTAGTGCAGAATTTTCCGGACAGGTTCTTTTTGCACTGCAATTTCTGTCCCCTGCCTCCTGCCCTCGGTATTCTGACTTCCGAACCAATACCCGGTTGCGCCTATGCCCAGCAAAGCCAGGACGCCAATAATTATTCTACTGATCGGTTTCATAAATCTTCTCCCAACAATCGTTCGAGTTCGGCAAGATGCAGTTGGACTTCCAACTGCGCCTTGAGCCGCTGCTGCCTGGATTTAAGAATTTGCCGTTGCGCATCCAGCAGCGTGGCGAAATCCACCTTACCGGTTTCATAGCTGGACAAAGCGGACTGGTAGGTCAGTTCGGCTTGCGGAAGCAGCCGCGTCGCGATCAACGATTCGATGCGCTGTGCTGCCTCAAGGCCAATCACGATCTCCATCAAGTCAGCCAGTACCTGGTTAAGCATTGCTTCCTTGCGCGCACCGGTAGCCGCCAGCATTGCCTCTGCCTCACGTTCCTGGGAGCGGCGCGATTCCTGTTGCAGCGGAATATTTAATTCGACCATCAGATCCCATGTTTTCAACGTGCTGCCGGATTGGGTCGGCGCAACCCCAAAAGTGAAGCCGGGATAACGGTTGACATAAGCCAGATCGCGGCTCTTTTCAGCCTCGTCTATGCGTGCATTGAATATTTGCAACTGCGGGTTGCGTGCGCGCAATTTTTCTTCCAATGTCCTGTAATCGAGTTGCGCTGCTGCGGGAATTGGCCGCAACGCCGGTTGCGCCAGCGCTGCCATGGCCGGGCGCGACAATAATGCATTCAGCCGCCCATGCATGTGATGCTGCATGCTTTCCAAATTGAGCAGCTCGGTGCGCAAGCCGGTTTGCTCGACCTGGATGCGAATCACATCCTGCTGTGCACCGAACCCGTTGGCATAGCGCACCTGCACGACTTGCTCCAGGCTGTCCAGCAAGGCCAGTGTTTCCAGCACCAGGCTCTCGCTACCGAACAAGTAGTAATACTGTGCATAGTTGGATTTAATCTTGTTCGACAATTCCGCCCACGTGGCCGAAGTCTGGCTGTTGGCCTGCGCTACTTGAGCCTCGGCAACCCCGCGCTGCAAATCACGCTTGCCGAACCACGGCACGCTCTGCATCAGCAGATAGCGCGTGCTGCCGACCTGCGACGGCCATAAGCTCGCGTCCCTATTCGTGCCTTGGTTGGTGATGTTCATCAGCTCGGCGCGCAATACCGGGTCTGGCAAGGCCGCGGCGGGCTGCACGCGTTGCTGCGCAGCCTCCACCTCATAACGCATGGCCGCAAATTCGGGATTGTGCTCGCGCGCATACTCCAACAAACCGGCGAGATCGGAACCCAACAGGCGATCCCCCAACATGCGATCCTCGGCCGCATGGGCAGGCAACAGCCATGCGCCGATTAACCCGTAGATCGCCAACCTGACAATAAGCCGTATCTTCATAATTCGCTCCTTGTAGCCGATTGAAAACAACCGCCGGAGAATTACTTATCCGTGCGGCTGCGCCGGTTTAATGCTGCGCAAACACCTTGGCCTTGCCATTCTTCCCGACCAGCAAAGTGTCATAAGGAACCGGGTCATCGCTTTCCATGCCGGGTGATCCGGGCGGCATGGAAGGCACGGCCAGGCCGATGGCCTTGGGGCGTTCCTTGAGCAAGCGCTTGATGTCCGCCGCGGGCACATGGCCTTCGACCAGATATTGTCCAACCTTGGCGGTATGGCACGATCCATATTGGCTTGGCATGCCCAGTTTTTTGCGCGCGGCAGGCACATCACCCACATCATGCAGAATCACCGTGAAGCCATTTTTCTGGAGATGTTCCGCCCATAACTTGCAGCAGCCGCACTGCGCGCTTTTATATATTTCCACGACGGGCAAAGTCTGTCCTGAGTCCACAGAAGCGGCCTGCCTTGAGCCTTGCGGAAAGGGTTGGGCAATGCCGGGCCAAGCCGCACCGAGCGCGGCACACAACACCAGGCCGCACAGGACGGTACGGTTCTTGCCGGAAGGTTTGGCAAAATTCGTTTTGTTCGTTTTATCGAAACTCACTTCATTCGTTTTCATGTTCTGAATCCTCGAAAAGTCTTAAGCAGGCGGACGCAATGCGTCCACCGAACTATTCGGGACGAGCTTGAAATCAGATCAGTTTACGAAACCGGCAGACACACTCGTCCCGCGTCAGACGCGGGCGAGAGGGGGAGGATCAAGCGGGGTTGTGGTGATGGATTGAAACTGCGATGAAAGAGGTGTGAACAGCCGGGCCGATGGTTGAGCTTCCATCACTTCGACGGGCGCGGTAACCATGTATCCGCAGCAGGCAAGATGGCAGGTGCCGCACTTTTCGCCGACAGAATTTTGCTGGTCATGATGGCCGGCAGATTGATCCTGATCCGCAGCAAGTTGGGTGTGTTGCGTGTGCTGCTGCATGACCGAAGCGCAGTCCTTGTGAGGCTCGCCCTGTTGCGCGACAGCGGAATGGCAGTCGCCGGTCATCGCCTGCATGGCGATCGAAACAGCCAGCGCATTGCCGCTGAACAGTGGCAACCAGATGGCCAAGATCACTGCAATAAATTTTCCGAAGGTGTGCGACATGTTTGCAGCTTGGCAAAATTCGGTAATCCTGTCAAGCACGGTGGGGTGCACGATAAATTTGTTCTCCCTCTGAAATCAAGTCAATCTGTGGCGAGTTGAATTATTTGTCATGCGTAGATAATCGAAGACCAATCGGGTATTTCGGTTCAACTGTTGCATTTTTTGAGCGACGCTGGACTTGCCATCGGAGATGAACTGAATGACCCCGACCGCGGAGCGGCGCAGTCGAGAGATGTTCTCTGGGCCGTA
>JANLID010000134.1 GCA_024654105.1 Gallionella sp.
AGAACTTCTGGATGAGCAATTGTTTGCACCAAGGGAGAAGCCTTGAGAATGCAACATCTATTCATTGTTAATTCCAAATGCTTGGATAGTTCTGCCAACTCTTCTTTTTCTGGACACCAGCTTGTCGAAAAATAAATCGTTTCCGGTAATGGTGAAGGCAAAGAGCCAGACCATGGCTTCATGCCCGGCGCGTGCGCTTTGCATAAGACGCCGTTATGTTGGATGCCGCCACACACACAACCGGCGCAGCCGACAACGCCTTAACGGCACTGCGAGAGGGCGCTGCATGTTCAGGCTACCCATGCACCAGCGGCCTGCGAACGGCGAGCGCTTGATGGCGCAGCGGCCTCATGCGGAGCCATGAAGCGCGACGGCGTGAAGCGGCTGCGGCAACGGAGCGGACACACTCGACAACGGAGCTAAAGCAGAGGGCAGCTTCATCGCCTTCTGCGCTCTGTCCGATACCACTGCGATAGCGATGGCGCGGGGCTTGCGGGGTTTATTGCAAGCGCCGTGACTGAGCGGTCAAAGGTTGCGCAGCTAGTGGTAGTGGACAGCACGCTGCTGGCAATTGTCCACCCGTTGCGCGATAATGAAAATTGATCCGGCCAAAGGCCAAACCCCCTAGCCGCTTACAATTGACGGTACATTTGGCGGTATATCGAAAAACTGTAAAACGTAGAACAAGCAACGGCGCGGCATATAAGGCATGATTCAATTGCACCTATCCCAAAGGCTCATTTTAAACATCCCTGAAACACACCCAGAACCCACATGAATAAATACCTTGTGGGTTTCTTGCATCAAATGAGCTTTCCCAGAATACTGTATGAACTTCGTTTCAGGTGGAAATCGCAAGCTTGTGGCAAAGACCGTCAGTAGCAAAAGGGGGAGTTATGGATCAAAAGGTTATTGCTGTTGTCGGGCTGGGTTATGTGGGATTGCCGCTGGCTGTGGCCTTCGGCAAAAAATTTGAAACCATAGGCTACGATTTATCCGAGCACAAGGTGGCCAGTTATCGCGAATGCCGCGATCCGGCAGGAGATGTTTCCGGTGAGGATTTCCGCGCCACCAGGCATCTGTCTTTTACCACCGATCCAGCGCATTTATCCCGAGCAGACTATCTTGTCATCGCCGTCCCAACCCCGGTAGACGTGGCGCACCAGCCCGATTTTTCCCCGCTGGTGTCCGCTTCCGCTACCGTAGGAAAGCATTTGAAACGCGGCGCAGTGGTGATCTATGAATCGACGGTATATCCGGGCGCCACCGAAGAAATATGCATCCCGGTGCTGGAGCGCGAATCCGGCCTGAAATGGCAAGCGGACTTTCACGTCGGCTATTCCCCGGAGCGCGTCAACCCGGGCGACAAGGAACGGACGATCACGAAAGTCACCAAGGTGGTGTCCGGCGATGATGCGGCGACCCTGGACAGGGTTGCCGAACTATACGAGAGCGTGATTACTGCAGGCGTCCATCGGGTGAGCTCCATCAAGGTGGCTGAGGCGGCCAAGGTGATCGAGAACACCCAGCGCGATTTGAACATTGCGCTGATGAACGAACTGGCGTTGATCTTCGACCGGCTGGGCATCGACACTTTGGAAGTGCTGGAAGCGGCAGGCACGAAATGGAATTTCCTGCCTTTCCGCCCCGGCCTGGTCGGCGGGCATTGTATCGGCGTCGATCCCTATTACCTGACGCGCAAGGCGGAAATGCTCGGCTACCACCCGGAGGTCATCCTGGCGGGACGGCGCATCAATGACGGCATGGCCGCATTCGTCGCGCAGCAAACAGTCAAGCAGTTGCTGCGTTCCGGCAACCCGGTCAGGAATGCAAAAATTATCGTGCTGGGACTGACGTTCAAGGAAAATTGCTCTGATTTGCGCAACTCCAAAGTGGCGGATGTCGTACGCGAATTGCAGGGTTTCGGTTGTGACGTAGCGGTGCATGATCCCGTGGCCGCTCCCGATGAGGCGATGCACGAGTACGGCATTCCACTGGCGGCGTGGGACGATCTGCCCGAAGCTGATGCGATCGTTGCGGCGGTGTCCCACAAGCAATATCTGGCCATGCCGCAAGCCGGCCTGCTGGCAAAGCTGAAACCGGGCGGCCTGTTCGTGGATGTCAAATCGGCCTACGACCCCGCCACGATCAAGGCAGCCGGATACAGCCTATGGCGGCTGTAATTCCGGTATCATCCTGCGGCTCTTGTAGGTGCGAATTCATTCGCACGCAACCTGTTTTCCGGGCAAACTAATTCGCCTGTACGCTATGACCACACAACCGCCAATCGCAAACAACGTCGTCTGGCATCACGCCACCGTCACCCGCCAACGCCGCGAACAACAAAACGGCCATCGCGGCGCCATCATCTGGTTTACCGGGCTATCCGGCGCGGGTAAATCAACGCTGGCGCACGCCGTTGAAGAGGCGCTGCACCAGCGCGGTTGCCGTACCTTTGTCCTCGATGGCGACAATGTGCGCCACGGCCTGTGCAAAGACCTGGGATTCTCTAGGGAAGACCGCATCGAAAACATCCGCCGCATCGGCGAGGTCGCCAAGCTTTTCATGGAATCCGGGGTAATCGTGCTGACCGCCTTCATCTCGCCGTTTCGCGCCGACCGGGAACGCGTGCGCGGCATGGTCGGGCAGGGCGACTTTATCGAGATTTATTGCGACACACCTATCGAAATCTGCGAGGCGCGCGACACAAAAGGTCTCTATGAAAAAGCCCGTGCCGGGCAGATAGCCGAATTCACCGGCATCTCCTCGCCTTACGAAACGCCGGAAAAACCGGAAATCATGGTCAATACCGGAAAAGCAGAGCTTGATGCATGTGCGCGGCAGGTGATCGATGAAATGGTGCGGTACGGCGTTATTGCCAATGGACAGTGATTTCATGATTGCGCATAACACCACCCTGTGGCCGAAATAGGCCCGCAGCAGTCAGGAAGACGATGACCTTCAACCCCCTGCGCATCTTTGCCGACATCTGGCGCGCTGAAATATGACTGATTCTGTCCGCGTGGGCACAAAATCGTGCCCACCCTACTCGCGATGACGAGCTTGCTCAGCGTTTCCTTTGCCTGCTTCAACTATTGACAGCCAGCCTGAAATCCATGAGAGTGCCCCTCGGCTCGACAGGGAAAAGCAAACCATAGTTTGAATGCTCAAGGGGAAATGATGGACACGCTGACATTTGCGGCATCAGGCATCAGGCATCAGGCATCAGGCAAAAATCATAATCGCCGCCTAAACTTCGCGCTTCACATTCTGGCTATCGCGATTCCGGTGATGGCGACCGTTCAACCGGCTGTGGCGGATACAATCGCTGCGACGGCAACCTATACTATCTACCACACCAGCAATCACGAGACTTGCGACAATTTGCAAGGTGCCTATTACACCTACTCGACCCCTGCCGATACCTTGGCCAGTCATCAAGCTTCATTTCCGCGTTATTGCCATCAGGGCGGGATACTAAAGTGGACACAGGTCGCATCCAATTTTGTTCTGACCTCGAACACATCGCTAACCTTTACGGTCGATGTTGCCCGGACGGCTTATACCGCTGCTGTCCACGACACCGGCATCGTAAAAACCTGGGCTGTTTTCTGGACATGCCCTTCGGGCTACACGGGTCCCGACGCAAGCCACATGTGCACATTGGCTTGCCCGCCCCACGCTTCCGGAACGCCTTGCGCCTGCGATGCGGGATATGTGTTCGACGCTGCCGGGACGAGTTGCGTTGCGGAACAATACACTGTCGCCCTCCAAAACCCTTTGGCTGACGTGGAGCCATCCGGCACGGCAAATGTCTATGCCGCCACGTCAAGGGATGTCTATGCACAGGTGATCGACCAGCAAACCAGTCTGCCCCAAGTTGGCGCTCAGGTGAAATTCAGCGTCGATGTGATAGCCGGAACGGGCGGGCACGATCATCATGATGCTTTGCGGCCGAAGGGCAAGCTACTCGATTGCCGGGACAATACTACCGAGGTGGAAAGTACCGTCTGCATCACCCAACTGGATGGCAAGGCAACGGTTACTTTCAAAGCGCCTGAGGTTTCCGGCACTCACACCATCAATGCTGAATGTATCAGCCCCGCCTGCACCAATCCTGCATCGGGCGATATCAACGTCAAGGTGGATGGGTTGGAATCAATTCCGATTTCACCCTTTTACAATATGCAATTACCAAACCGTGATACTAATCATCCCAAGGCTCATTTCTTGATGGAGGCACCACAAAAGAAACTAGAAACTATAGCGATACTGTACATGTTGAAAACACTTTACATGAGAAAGCAAAGTGCTCCGCCTGATATAACGCTGAACGATGCCAGTCTAGAGTGGGGAGGTGTTCTAGATTGCTTCTTGACTTGTAATAGTGATCAATACCCATCAACGCCTTGGCATAAACATCACATTGAGCACCGGCGCGGCTCTGTGGTCGATATTAAAGCCAATGGCTCAACCGGATCTATTGCTCACGAAAAAGATTTTAGAACAGCAGCCAAAAAGATGGGTATTGCGCTTGGTGTGCCACACGGTAGCGGTAGTGGCCGCCACTATCATCTTAGGCTCAACAACAGAGGGGAGTAATCGTGAAAACAAAACTTTCAATCCTTATCGGGTTGCTTCTGGCATCTTATGCCTCGGTCATTTTTGCCTATCCGGGCGAAAGCATCGTGCAGGATGCAAATGGTGATTACCTCATTACCTATTGGAATGGCGCAAAGATGAAGCAAACAAAGTTTGTACCTGCCACGAAAATCGAGCCAACGGTAATTTCTGCGCTCAAGTTGGCGGATGTGTGGCTCATCACGTACCGCTACACGATTGACAATGGGGTGAATGCGAAACAGCCTATTACTCAAATTATGATCGGAGGTATTAGCAATATATACAGGAGCCAACCTTTGGTTCCATTTTCTTCTGTTACTGATATGAATTCCGCATTGTCTGCATTTCAGAGTTCACAAGCACCAATGGTTCAACCAAATCTCTGGAATGGACTAGCCTTGCCTGACCCAGAAAATAATTCTCTGGTTCAATCTAGCTGGGATTTTTCTACAGAGATGCATCCACACGAAATTCGCATTGGCATACCACACGGCAGCTATCAGCAAGGCTTTGGCTATGACAGTTTTGATTTACCTGGGATTGGTGCTGCAAAACTAGAAGGGGATACACCAATTCAGCAAGGATATGAAGATGAGGGCCCAAGCTCCACGGATAGTGAGATTGTTTCGCAACTCAACCAGATTGAAAGCAACGATTTTGTCGCGCGCAACGCCGCAATCCCCGCCATCGCCATTCCCGACCCCTTCGATCCCGCCGCGACGCTGGAGCGCATCCAGGAACACATGCATACCTGGATAGCCAAGCAACTGATCGAACCAGCGTTTGCCGCTCAGCTTGACAGCCATTTCAAGACTGCCGCAGATGTTTATCGCAAGCAAGGGCCAGCCGGCAATGGCCAGATCGGCAGGATGCTCGCGCTGCTGGTGCAGCAATATGAGGGGCTGGAAAAAGGCGATGAAGAGTCGGTCAAGAAAAAATCCGCGGTCCCCGCACAGATCGACAAGCTCGCCGCGCTGGTGCTCTACTTCGACCTCAAGTACGTGATGCGGCGGATGGGCGGAGGTAATTGATGGGGTAGCCAGCCAACACCATCACTTTTCAAAGTCCGTTGGCCGACGTGGAGCCATCCGGCACGGCAAATGTTTATGCCGACAAACCGCCACCGAACCATCCATGGAGAAATTCCCACAAGCAAAGTCCTGTCTTGCCTGCCCGCCCGTGAGGCTTCGAAGGAGACATTTAGTTGACCAAGGCATCGATTACCCGCAGAATCGTGCGAGTGATTTCCGAATGCAATGAGCACGATGACTTTCAACCCCCTGCGCATCTTTGCCGACATCTGGCGCAACCGCTACCTGCTCGGCCAGATGATCAAACGCGACGTGCTGCTGCGCTACCGCGGCGCAATGTTCGGCGTGTTGTGGATATTCCTCAGCCCGCTGGTGATGTTAGGAATTTTCGCCTTTGTGTTCGGCCATATCTTTCAGGCGCGCTGGCCGCAACAGCAGGAAGGGCTGCCCTTCTGGCTAGTCCTGTACTGCGGCCTGATCGTATTCAACATCTTCGCCGAAGCCGTATCCCGCTCGTCCTCAGCGGTGCGCGGCTACCCAAATTTCGTGAAAAAGATCATCTTCCCGGTGGAAATCCTGCCTCTGGTTCCCATTGGTGCAGGGCTGGTGCATGGCGCATTCAATTTTCTCATCCTGCTGGCGGCATTGGCCTGGACGGGCAATCTGCATGGACAGGTGCTGCTGTTTCCGCTTCTGCTGATTCCGCTGCTGCTGCTTGCCGTGGGTTTTGCCTGGTTTCTCGCCGCCTGGGGCGTGTTCATCAAGG
>JANLID010000138.1 GCA_024654105.1 Gallionella sp.
GGAACTTCTCCGAAGATGGTCACGCACAGGTTGAGCGGCCCGCGCGTGGTGTCGCCGCCGATCAGCTCCACCCCATGCTGAAGCGCCAGCGCAAAGAACCCCGCGCTGAACTGCGCCAGCCACGCTTCATCCACAGTAAACATAAGTTCGCGCAGCGATTCGTTTGTCCCCTCTCCCTCTGGGGGAGGGTTGGGGTGGGGGCGTTCATGGCTTGTTTCTTTGCCTTGAACGAAGGGCAGCGCGATGGCCAGCACCGCCCAGCGCGGTGCGGCGCCCATTGCCGCCAGGTCGGACAAATTTACCGCCAGCGTCTTGTGCCCCAACAGAAACGGATCGGCATCCGGAAGAAAATGCGTACCGCTTACCAGCATATCCGTGGACACCGCCAGCACATTGCCTGCGCTCACTTGCAGCAGTGCGGCATCGTCGCCTACGCCGAGCAATGCGCCGGGAGTGGCGCGGGTGAAGTAGCGGCGAATCAGGTCAAATTCTGACATGCGGAAGCAGCCGCTTTATGACGCACGCCTGGCAAATTCTGGTGCACGCATCTTTGGCGCCAGCTTGTCCAACACGCCGTTAACATATTTGTGGCCGTCGGTGCCACCGAAAGTCTTGGCCAGTTCAACCGCTTCGTTAATAACAACTTTGTAAGGCACTTCGAGGTGCTGCGACAATTCAAATGCGCCCAGCAGCAGTACAGAAAACTCCACCGGGCTGAGTTCGGCCAGCGGCCGATCGAGACATGGAGCGAGCAATGCTTCGAGATTGGCATGCTGGCTCAATGTGCCGCGCAACAGTTTAGAGAACAACTCCTTGTCGTAGCGACCAAGATTTTTCTCTTCATGCATCTGCTTTTCGATTTGCGCCTCTTCGCCCGCGGTGATGCGCCATTGATAAACACCTTGCAGGGCCAGTTCGCGCGCGCGATGGCGCGAACTTTTGTTGGGCGCTTTTTTCACCTCACTGGCCATCGCCGGGCTGCTCATGCCAAATCCCGCAGCAGATTGGCCATTTCGATGGCCACCAGCGCGGCCTCGCTGCCTTTGACGTGCATGCGCCCAATCGCCTGCTCGTCGGTATCGGTGGTGAGAATCGCATTGGCCACCGGTACGCCGCAGGCCAACTGCACTTCATTCACGCAGCGCGCCGACTCGTTGGATACCACCTCGAAATGATAGGTATCGCCGCGTATCACTGCGCCCAGTGCAATCAGCGCGTCAAATTTTTCGCTCTCCGCCATGCTCAGCAGCGCCAGCGAAATTTCCAGTGCGCCCGGCACGGTGGCCAGCGTAATGTCGGCCTCTGCGACACCCTGTTGCGCCAGTTGCGTGCGACACGCGCCGAGCAACCCTTCGCATACTTCGGTATTGAAACGGCTTTGCACGATGCCGATACGCAGGCCGTTGCCGTCAAGATTTTTTTCGATTTCTTTCATGCCTTAAATTCTCCCAAGTCGACACAAAATGTACGGCTGTAATTTTGCTATTCGTGATTCGCATATCCCACCACTTCCAGGCCAAAGCCGGTCATGCTGGGCAGCTTGCGCGGCGTCGCCAGCAAGCGCATCTTGCCCACGCCGAGGTCGCGCAGGATTTGCGCACCGATGCCGTAGCTGCGCGGATCCCAGCGCAACACCGGGTGCGCCTCCTGCGTTGCGGCGGCGCGCGCCAGCAAATCCTGCGAAGTTTCTCCATGGTGCATCAGCACCAGCACCCCACATGGAGACTGACTGATTTTTTTCAGCGCATCGTGCACGCTGGTGGAATGCGAGTAGTCAACCTGCTCCAGAAAATCCATCACCGACAGCGGTTCATGCACACGCACCAGAGTCTCGGCCTCTGAACAAACCTCGCCCTTGCGCAGAGCCAGATGGATACGTTGCGTGGTCTTGTCCATATAGGTAAACAAATCAAACATGCCATAAGCGGTCTGCACGCTGCGTTGCGCCACGCGTTCGACCAGCTTCTCGTTATGGCTGCGGTATTCGATCAAGCTGGCGATCGTGCCAATCTTGAGCTGGTGCTGTCTGGCAAATTCAATCAGGTCCGGCATTCGCGCCATCTCGCCGTCGTCCTTGAGAATCTCGCAGATCACCGCTGCCGGGGTCAGTCCAGCCAGTTGCGCCAGATCGCAGCCCGCCTCGGTGTGCCCGGCGCGCACCAGCACCCCGCCATTTTGGGCGCGCAACGGAAAGATATGGCCGGGTTGCACGATGTCGGAAGGTTTGGCATTTTTG
>JANLID010000150.1 GCA_024654105.1 Gallionella sp.
GTAATTTTTGAATTTTCTTCCCGGATTTCGTATTTCCTTCCTCGCTTAACCAAAGACCAAATCACCCGCACCAATTGTCGCCCCAAGGCGCGGATTGCCTGATTATGTTTTTTTCCTTCGGCGCGCTTTCTGTCGTAGTAGGCGCGCGATGCGGAGACGCATTCGATGTGCCGCGCTACCGCCACCATCATGGCGGCCTTGGCGCGCGTGTTGACCTGGCGCGGCGCTTTGGTGCTGTTTTTCTTGCCGGAGCTATTGTCCAGGGGAGCCATGCCCGTGTAGATAGCCAACCCCGATTCCGTTTCGAAGCGCTCCAGCGTGCCGATCTCCCCCGCAATTTCGGCCATCGTGGTTTTGCCGAATTCCGGAATGCTGCCGATGCTTTGCGCCAGTTCGGATAGCACGGCAATTTCTGCGATTTTCTGATCCATTGCTTTGATGTCTTGCCCGAGGGCGAGGATGCGGCGCGCGTCCTGCTGAATCATTTCGCCCACCCATTCGATCTCGGGCGCGAATTGCGCCTGTGGCTGCCACGCCCGTATCCGTGACGCATAGAGTTTGCCCACGCCGTGTATCGCCAGCAGACCGGTCTGCCGCAGCTTGGCCAGCTTGGGTAGCTTGTCGCGGCAGGTAAGGAAGTTGAGGAACCACAGGTTGTCCGCTTCACCGGTGATTGCCAGCAGGCCGGGGCACACCGCATGAAGGTCGCTTTGCAGCCGGTTGATGACACGCACCCGCTCCCACACCAGCTGTTTGCGCCGCCGCGTGAGGCGTTTGAGCTGGCCGTTGGCAACCGGTGTCGGGGCAACTTCATGCAGTGCATCTTTCGCCAGCGGCAGGTGCTCGGACAGGCGGAACAGTTCGAGAATTCTGCGCGCATCAATCGCGTCGGTCTTGGCCGGTGCCGGGAATATTTCCTTGTAGCGGGCAAGTTTGAGGTTGTTGACGCTGTACAGGCTGTAGCCGTGGCGGAGGATGTGCCCGTCCAGCGGGCGCGCCCAACCGTTGTAGCTTTCCATCGCGACCGCTACCGGCATACGGTGGCGGTTTTCGATGGTTTCTATGTGATTGAAGAATTCGCCGAAGCCAACAGCGTTGTGGTCGATATCGAATTCGTCCAGAAGTTTGCCGTCCGGCAGCCCGATCGCCACACGGTGGCGGGTACTGCCAACATCAACGGCAACGCGGATTGAGAGGGGGTTCATCATCGTCTCCTTGATAAACAAGCCAGTCGGATAAAATCATCCATACGTCTCGTCTACTTTCAGAGCCACGATCTTGGTAGATTGGCACCATCCCGGCAGGCGTGTTGGATGATGCGGATGACGGGGGCGGCATTTCAGACATTAGCGAAACCCGTTCCCGAGTCCGCTGACCCCAAGAGCCACACCCCCGTCAGATGGTTATGCTACGCTTTCATCTGACGTATGTCATACGCAAATTCAATGGTAGACCCCATTAACTGCTGGAAGATGTGCTGACGATTCGCAACCCGTTTGGTAAATGATCGCGATGTCGTTAGCTACGTTAGCTCTGCTAAAGGAAAATTTATGAGGAAGACTGAAGAAATGCGCACCGAATATCGGCGCGAAGGCCTCGTGAAAGGTGTCCGAGGAAAATACTACGCGGCCTTCCAGAAAGGCAGCAACATGGTTTTGCTTACCCCCGAATTGACAAAAATCTTCTGGCCAACGAGGCAGTGAATGCAGCGCTCGAATCACTGGTAGGCGTTGCGCGTGCGGGGTGACAAGAAAGCGACATACAAATGGAACAACGGCCAAGTAAGCGCGGAAATCGTGGTCTGTCCCCGATTATCCCCCAGATTTGACTTTATCTCACACTTTGACTAGCAGCCTGTCGGACTTAAAATTTCCGGAGCAACAAACCGTTGCACCGGCAAGCAATTGCACAAAAAATAGGCATATTTCGCTGTTTTTTACCAGA
>JANLID010000194.1 GCA_024654105.1 Gallionella sp.
TCCAGGCTGGCGGACAGGCTTGTATATCACCACCGCAACGGCAGCCAGGGTCAGCGCCCACAGCAGCGTGAATTTCATGGTGTAACTCATGCGATTCAGCACGGAGATGGCGGGAGTAAAGATAATGTGCATTACTCTTTATATTGCTGCTGTTTGCCATGTCTGGGGCGCGCTTGCTATCGTATGCCGGAGAGCTGCGCTCCCCATACTTTATAAACGCTGGGGCGGTCTGCCTCGATTTGCTGTACGGTAAACGGCTGCTGTTGCGTCACACTGGCAAGACGAGCTGCCGGCATAAGGTTATTTTTCGATGAGGGCACATTGGGAATGGGCACTTCCTGATATTCAAAGCCGTTTTCTTCCTCGTAATCGTATTCTTCGCGCGGTGGATTGCCGTCATACACCAGGCTCTGGCGGCGCAGCAGGTAGGCATCGCGGATGAATTCGTAATGGTCAAGCGCTGCCTCATCCAGCACCTTTTCCTGGTCCAACAGTTGCGCGCGGCGGTTGACTTCCTTGGTCAAATACAACTGGTTGCGGGTGCGGATGTGATCCACATGGCGCAGCTTGCTCGGGCGGCTGTCCGCATACAGTCCCACGCCGTCGCGCACCGTGCTCGGCCCGAGAATGGGCAGCACAATATACGGCCCGCTGCCGATGCCCCAATAACCCAGCGTCTGGCCAAAGTCTTCGTTGTGTTTTTCCAGCCGGTGCGCGACATCAAACAGGCCGAATACGCCGAAGGTGCTGTTGAACACAAAGCGTGCGCCATCGGAAGCGGCCTGGGTGAACTTGAATTGCAGCAGGTCGTTGACGGTGATGACGACATCATCCAGGTTGGAGAATAAATTGTTCACCATTATCCTGCCGGGAACCGGCATCACGGCCTTGTAGCCTTGCGCAACCGGTTTGGCTATGGCCTTGTCCACGGCGTCATTGAATTGGTAAACGCCGCGATTGAATGACTCCAGCGGGTCGGCTGGATTTTTCGCGTGCGGGGAGGCGCAGCCGGTCAGCGCAATAACCGTAAACGTCAAAAAAATGCGGGTAGTTTGCATGTTGGGCAGTTTGCCATGAGTTGCGGCGATTATAGGTGGTTTGGCTGATTCCGGCAAAGCACACTTAGCGCCTATTTCAGCAGGTTTCATACCCCGTATCTTGCGCTGTTTGACAAGTTACCCCCGGTGTCAGGCTAGTTGTCGCCTCTAGAATTTAACTTTTAGAGGTGGGGCAACAATGAAATCAAAGTATTCTGAAGCGTTTATCGAACAGGCGTTAGTCAAGCTATTTTCTCGTGGCGGTCGGACGGTACAGTCGGTCACGGAAGATTTGAACGTCAATTACCATGCAGCAAAAAATTGGATGAAAAGGAAAGCGGTGGGAAAGCTCATTGTGTCGGCGGCAAAAGAAAAACGGCCTCAGGACTGGGTTGCAGAGGAGCAATTGGTGGCATTGCATGAAACTCATGGCTTGTCGGGTTATAGTGGACCCCGATAGTATTTTCCAATCCAGACATGAGCCTGAACGAAGGAGGTTTGTGAGGTGTAGTTCAGGCGGCGCGTTGTTGGGTTTTGTTAATAAATCGAAAGAGT
>JANLID010000195.1 GCA_024654105.1 Gallionella sp.
GTAATTGGGCGTGCCGAACTGGCGCGCAAAAAGGCCGGTCAGTGCCTGCATCTGGTCGCGTCCGGTGAACAGCGCGAACTTCTTCGGATCGGTGGCGCGTATTTTCCCCAGACGCTCGGCGAGGATGGAGAAGGTCTCTTCCCAGCTGATCTCATCGAACTCGCCCGCACCGCGCTCCGATCCAGACTTGCGGCGCAGCGGTTTGGTCAGTCGCGCTGGCGAATACTGCTTCATGATGCCGGACGAACCCTTGGCACAGATCACGCCGTTGTTCAGCGGATGATCGGGATTGCCGTCGATGTAGCGCACCTCACCGTTGCGCAGATGGACGCGGATACCACAACGACAGGCACACATGTAGCAGGTAGTGTTGCGGACTTCAGTCTTCGCATCAGTAACCGGCGAGGCAAGTGGATCGTGCAGTGGGTTCGATGACATGGGTGGGCGCAGAGGTTTATTTGTATGCTTTATCGAGGCACGACAGCCTCAATAAAATAGCCAGTTTTCAGGTATGCAAGTATGCGTTTCGCGCAGCACGGCTTCCATAGCCGTAATGAGGGGGGAGCTACATAACCCATAAGGGGGGTACGGTTATGCGGCGATCAACGCCCGATGCGGTTACAGGCGTCCAAAAACAGGCTCAGTGTGCCGGAGCGCGAGCGCCTGTCAAACAGCGCCCAATACTTTCCACTAATCAGCGTCCAATTTTTTCCACTTTTTCAGCTTTCTGAGCCCGGTTTTTGCGATGCTTGAACCGGTAGGAATCGTTACCGGTTTCCAGGATGTCGCAATGATGGGTAATGCGATCCAGCAAGGCCGTGGTCATCTTGGCATCGCCAAACACCTGCCCCCACTCGCCGAACGATAGATTGGTCGTGATGATCAACGAGGTCTTCTCGTAAAGATGGCTGATGAGGTGGAACAGCAATGCCCCACCCGATGCCGGAAACGGCAAATAACCCAGCTCATCCAGAATCACCGCATCTACAAGGCAAAGCTGCTTGGCCAGGTTGCCGGCACGGCTTTGGCTTTTCTCGCGCTCCAGTTGATTGACCAAATCGACCGCATTGAAGAAACGAACACGTTTGCCTTGATGGATTGCGGCCACCCCGATGGCGGTGGCTAAATGAGACTTGCCCGTCCCCGTACCACCAACCAGAATCAGGTTGTGCGCGGTTTCCATAAAGGCCGCACTCGCCAGTTGCTCGACCGCAGCCTGCGACAGGGGCGTCTCGGCCCAGTCTATCCCCAGCAAATCCCGATGGATCGGGAAGCGGGCGGCCTTGAGCTGGTAACGCAGGCTCTTGAGCTGTCGTTCCGTTTGCTCTGCCGCAATCAGGCGCTCCATCCAACTTTCCGGGCGATGAACTTGCTTCGGCTTTTCCGCTTGCAGCTCACCCCATGCCGTTGCCATGCCGTAGAGCTGCAACCCCTTCAAACTCGTGGCGTGATCAGTGGACATTGGCCGCTCCCAGCAAATGGTCATAACGCTGGCAATTGGCGATAGGCTCAATCATCAGGGCAATTCCATCCGGCACATTAATCGCCACTGCGGGTAAATGCGGTGCGATC
>JANLID010000215.1 GCA_024654105.1 Gallionella sp.
TGCAAATAAAATTCGACTTGTGGCAAGCTGAAGCCAAGTTGCACGACGTGTTGCAACGGATGCAACGCATTGCAGTCGATCATGCGGCAGCTTGACCCATTGCGATGCGGCTCCCAATCAGTTCGCAGGGGCGTGAATGTTGCAATGCAAGATATGGCCCCGTTGTTGTGTATCCGCGTGGGCACAAAATTGTGCCCACCCTACTTGGCTTTGGTAGGGCGCAATAACCGACGGGCATTGCGCCGCATGTAGATCATCCGGTGCAATGCGCTACGCTTATTGCACCCTACGCGAGCTGCACTACCATAACATCAGATTCCCACAAACCCGGCTTCCCGCTGGTTGCGCACGGCGAGGACAAAAACGGTATCGACTTCGGCGACGTAACGGTACAAAGCCACATAACCGTGCGAACGGCGACCGATCACCAGTTCGCGCTTGTCGTTATTCGCGGGGCGGCCGATCAGGGGGTTGTGCGCCAGCACGTTGAGCGCCTCGATGATCTCCCGGATGCGCAACAGCGGATTTTCAATCTGATATTCGGCGAGGTAATCGAGGATGCGGTCAAAATCATCCCCCACCTCCGGCGCCAATTCGATGCGCGACATTCTCAGCGCGCCAGTTTGCGGGCTGCCGGGCGTTTTGCTTTCTTACCGGCAAGCCGGTCTTCCAGATAGCCGCGCATTTCCTGCCACGGAAT
Source organism: Gallionella sp. (assembly GCA_024654105.1). GTDB lineage: Bacteria > Pseudomonadota > Gammaproteobacteria > Burkholderiales > Gallionellaceae > Gallionella. Next base: position 701 of record JANLID010000215.1, read on the forward strand.
GGTTTTCCCGGAGGCAACGATACGGGCATAACGATCCTCGGCAACCGCATCGAAATCGGCACGCAGCTCCTCCTGCTTGGTCTTTTCCGCAATGGCTTCAAGAATGAAACCGTGTGTGGTTGTGCCGGAACGTTTTGCCGCTGCCGCGACGCGGGCTTTCAGGTCTTCCGGCAGGCGTATGGTGGTTGTGGGCATGGCTGTCTCCTGAAATTGGAAATACAACTTACTGTAGCACACCGGTGCTACGACATGCCACATTGATGATGCGGGCGGGCGTAGGGTGCATTTCATGCACCATGGTGCGCACAGCGCACCCAACACCACGCCATTACTACACCACACCATCACGGCGCCGGATTCGGATACAGCCTATTGATGAAGCGAGGGCGCGCGCAAAGCTGGCGGCGGGGAAGGTGAGGCCGGTTAAGCCGTAGTTGGATTGAGCAACGCGATAACCAATGACTTGGTTGCCGTTTTTTGGCAGCCTAGTCAGATGGCTATGCAAAGCTACCCATTGTTTGTAATTCCGCTGTTGGGTATCGCTACACTCCACCCAACCTACCTTAATTAACCCGCCAGCAATGCCTCCACTGCCGCAATATCTGCATGGGTCTCAGGGTGGCGGCTACCGCTGTGGCGGGCGTTCTCGGGCAGGACGATGATGTGTGTCTGCACGCCGGTCTCGCCGCTCAGTGTATAGCTCGGCACGGTCTCTTCGTGTCCGCTTATCCTCACTCTCCATTCTCCATCTTCGAATTCGGGGTTGTGCTTGAGCAGGAACAGCAGCACGGCTTTGGTGTCGTCGGAAAACAGCATCAGGTTGATATCCGACTGGACGCCTGCCGTGCCGCTCAGCACCGAGCCGGTGAGGTAAGGATTGAACTCGGCGAACAGGCGCATGGCGGCGAGGGACTCTTCGCGTAGCTGGCGCAGGATGCCGGGGTGGCTGTCGTGCTGGTAGAGCGCGCGGTAGCTGTGCAACGCTGCATCCACTTCATCATTGCTGGGCAGGTGCTGGGTATCCGATGCGCCAAGTTGGCGCGCGGCCTTGCGCTTGGCCAAGGCGTGGTCGGTGATGCCGCCTTCAGCCATTAATCTGGCGGCCTGATGCGCCAGATGTTCGCGCATCAGATCGCGTCTGTGGGCATGATTTCGGGACGCGTGTTCTTTGGTCATATTGAGGGTCAGAGCAACTGGTCTTTGATGGTGTCACCCGGTTTGATTTCTTCATTTGGCGCTTGTGGCACAGTCTGTTCGAGCGGGATATTTTCCTGGTAGAAATACTCAATCAGCGAGGCGTTTTCGTCTGGAAAACCTTCCTCGTTGATACGCACGGTGGCCATATTTTCCGGCATGGTGTAAACGGCTTGCGGTACGTCCTTGAGCATTTTCTCCATGTAACTCATCCAGATCGGCAAGGCTGCGCCGCCGCCGGTTTCCTTGTCACCCAGGCTGTGCGGCTGGTCGAAACCCATCCAGGCAACGCCGACCAGGGTGGGTTGAAATCCGCAGAACCAGGCATCCATCGAATCGCTGGTGGTGCCAGTTTTGCCTGCCAGATCTTCGCGGCCAAGTTGCATGGCACGAATGGCTGTGCCTTGCCTTATCACGTCCTGCATCATATTGACCATGGTGAAAGCGTTGCGCACATCAATGACCCGGTCTGCGTCTTCGCCCGCTACGTTCGGCCTGGCTTTGAAAAGTACATTGCCGCGCGAATCTTCAATGCGTTGAATGAAGTAAGGCGTGACGCGGAAACCGCCGTTGGCGAAGACCGAATAGCCAGTGAGCATTTGCAGAGGGGTGACGGAACCGGCTCCCAGCGCCATGGTAAGGTAGGGCGGATGTTTGGCGGCATCGAGGCCGAACTTGGTAAGGTAGTCCTGCGCATATTGCGGTGAGATGGATTGCAGAATGCGTATGGAAACCAGGTTTTTCGATTTGGTCAGGCCTTGACGCATGCGCATCGGCCCTTCAAAGCCGCCATCGTAATTTTTGGGTTCCCACGGTTCGCTGCCGGTTTGTTTGGCATCGAACATCAAGGGCGCGTCATTGATTAGTGTCGCGGGCGTGAAGCCTTTTTCCAGTGCTGCTGAATAAATAAAAGGTTTAAGGCTCGATCCCGGTTGGCGCCAGGCTTGCGTAATCCGGTTGAACTGGTTGCGGTTGAAATCAAAACCGCCAATCAGCGCGTAAATGGCGCCGTCGCGCGGATTGCCGGAGACGAAAGCTGCTTCCACCTGGGGAAGTTGACTTATCTGCCAGACGCCCTTTTCGTTTTTTTGCAGTCGTATGATGGAACCGGCATTAATACGCTGATTCAAGGCGACCTTGCCACCCAGGGCGCGTTGCGCAAAACGCAAGCCCTCACCCTTGATTTCCGCAACTTTGCCGCCCTTGTAATAAGCCCGAACCAGCTTGGGCGAGGCTGCCAGCACCACGGCGGGTATAAGGTCATCGTTGTCGGCAACATCCTGCAGCGCCTCTTCAAGATACTCCTCGCTGTTACCCTTTTTCAGGTCAATAAACCCCTCCGGTCCACGGTAGTCATGACGCCGGTCATACTCCAGCACGCCCATCCGGACGGACTGGTAGGCGGCAAGCTGGTCATGCTGCCGAATCGTGGTATACACCTTGAGACCTTGCGTGTAAGCGTCCTCCTGGTACTTCTCATAAACGGCCTGACGAACCATTTCGGAAATATGGTCAGACTTGGTGCCAAATTCCTGGTTGCCGCGCTTGGCCACAATAGGTTGTTGTTGCGCGATATCAAGTTGCTCATCGCCGATAAAATGCAACTCATGCATGCGGCGCAAGACATAAAGCTGGCGCAGCTTCGCCCGTTTCGGATTGACGACGGGATTGTATGAAGAGGGTGCCTTGGGCAATCCGGCGAGCATGGCGGCCTCTGCGACGGTAACCTGGCTGAGCGGTTTGCCAAAGTAAATCTGGGCTGCCGAGGCAAAGCCATAGGCGCGCTGGCCAAGATAAATCTGGTTGAAGTAAAGCTGGAGAATTTCGTCCTTGCTCAAGTTATGCTCGATCTTGAAGGCGAGCAGCACCTCGTTGAATTTGCGCGTCATGGTTTTTTCCTTGGAAAGGAAAAAGTTGCGCGCTACCTGCATGGTGATGGTACTGGCACCCTGTTTTGCGCCACCAGAGGTGAAGTTGGAGATTGCGGCACGCAGTACGCCCATGTAATCTACGCCGCCGTGCTGGTAAAACCGGTCATCTTCGGCAGCCAGGATGGCGTTTTTCATCACGTCCGGAACTTCTGAAATTTTAACCAGCGCCCGGTGTTCCTCGCCAAACTCGCTAAGTAAAATGCCTTCCGAGCTGTAAATACGCAGCGGCATTTTTGGGCGATAATCAACGAGCATATCGAGTGAGGGCAGGGTTGGATAGGCCAGCATAACCGCCAAGCCGAGCAGTATGACCGGAAGCAGCGGTAAAATTAATATAATAAGAACCGGGAGAAGCAAACGACGGGAAGGCATGTGCAGTTGTCCGAAAAGGAATAATGATGGTATGGTGCACCAGTTGGGCGAAATTATATCGACTCTGCGCGGATAAATAACCCCCAAAAATAGCTTTACACGATTTATAGTTATTGCTAGGATTTAATCCACTTTATACAAAAGAGCTCTAAACGGCCTATGCCTAAAGTAAATTTTGATATTCCGTTGGACTTTCTGACAACCAAAACTCCACCCTTGATAGGCGTGGATATCAGTTCGTCGTCAATCAAAATGGTTGAATTGGGCGAGCTACCCAAAAAAGGCGGATATATTGTAGAGCGTTATGCTATCGAGCCGCTGCCGAAAGATGCAGTCACCGACGGAAGCATCAACAATCTGGACGCTGTTGCAGAAAGTCTTCAGCGTGCCTGGAAGCGGCTGGGCAGCCGTATCAGGAATGTCAGTCTGGCGCTTCCTGCGGCGGCGGTGATTACCAAAAAAATTCTTCTGCCGGCCGGTATGCGCGAGGAAGATCTGGAATACCAGGTCGAGTCGGAGGCAAATCAGTACATCCCGTTTGCGCTTGAGGAAGTCAACCTGGATTTTCAGGTCATCGGGCCAGCCCCGGGCAATCCGGAGGAGATTGAAGTGTTGCTGGCTGCCTCGCGCAAGGCAAATGTCGAGGATCGGGTTGCGGCGGCTCAGTCGGCTGGTTTGAGAGCGTTGGTGGTTGATGTTGAGCCCTATGCGGCTGAGGCAGCTTTTGAGCAGATTCGTGCCCAGTTACCCGACGGTGCGGTGGATAAGTGCGTGGTGCTGGTCGATATAGGTGCCAACGTGATGAATGTTAATGTGCTGCGCAACGGGCAGTCGGCCTATTCGCGGGATCAGCAAATCGGTGGCGACCAATTGACGCAGCAGATTAAGGGAGTGTTCGGACTGTCAGACGAAGAAGCCGAGTCGGCCAAGCGCAATGGCGGATTGCCGGATAACTATGAGAGCGATGTCCTGTCGCCTTTCCGCGAGAGCGTGGTAATGGAAATTGCGCGCGCATTGCAGTTTTTTTTCACTTCGACGCAATATAACGAAGTGGATTACATTGTGCTGGCGGGCGGGTGTGCGGTATTGCCTGGTCTGGATGATGCGGTGGCGACTCGAACCCAGGTGAGCACCATGGTGGCGAACCCGTTTGCTTTGATGACGCTATCGAGCCGCATCAAGCCGCGCCAGTTGCAGGCTGATGCGCCATCCTTGATCATTGCCTGTGGACTGGCGATGCGGAGATTTGACCCGTCATGATACGCATAAACTTATTGCCACATCGCGCCGAAAAGCGCCGCGCCCGCCAGGTTCAGTTTGCCGCGTTGGGTGTGATTTCCGTGGTATTGGGCGTGTTGCTGGTCGGATTCGTTCACGCGGCGATTACCACACAAATATCCTATCAGGAGCGGCGCAATGAATACCTGAAGCAGGAAATTGCAGTGCTCGATAAGCAGATCGATGAAATCAAGAAGCTGCGCGAGCAAACCCAGTCTTTGCTGGTGCGCAAGGATGCCGTGGAAAAACTGCAAAGTGATCGTTCCGATGTGGTGCATCTGCTGGACCAGATGTTGCGCATTCTGCCGGATGGGGTTTACCTCAAAACACTCAGGCAGACGGGTAATAAAATCAATCTGGCCGGCTATGCACAATCCAATGCGCGCATTTCTACATTAATGAGGGCGGTTGAAGACTCGCCTTGGCTGGATTCACCTGCACTGGTGGAAATCCGGGCTTCCAGCGTGGGTGGCGCGCGCGTAAGTGAGTTTACCCTGACGTTCAACTTGACCAAGGTCAAGGAAGCGCCCGCGCCGGTTAAATCCGCCAAATCTGCCGGCGCGAAGGGCTGAGTGTCATGATAAAACTGGATGATTTCAAAAATCTGAACCCCAAAAATCCTGGGGCGTGGCCATGGCTGGTGAAACTGGTTGTTTTTATTGCGCTGTTTGCCGGGGTTGTTGCTGCTGGGGCGCTGCTTGACTGGCAGGATCAGTGGGAGAGTTTGGGCAAGGCCAGGCAGGAAGAAGAGAAGCTCAAGGAGACTTTTCTTGCTAAAAAGCAGCAGGCAATCAACCTGGATCTGATCCGGAAGCAGTTGACCGAGACGCAGGAATCATTTGGTGCGTTGCTCAAGCAGTTACCCAGCAAATCGGAAATGGACGCATTGTTGACTGACATTAATCAGGCAGGCTTGGGGCGCGGTTTGCAATTTGAATTATTCCGGCCAGGCGGCGAAAAAGTGGTTGGTTCTTTTGCCGAGCAGCCGATCACCATTAAAGTAACGGGCAACTATGACGACATCGGAAAGTTCTCCAGTGATATTGCGATGCTGCCGCGTATCGTCACGCTTCACGATGTAGCGATAAGCCCGATTGGCGGAAAGACTCCGGCGGAGTCGAGGCTATCCATGGATGCGACGGCGAAGACTTTCCGTTATCTGGATGAAGAAGAAATGGCTGCCCAGAAGCAAGCCGCAGCGCCTGCGAAAGGAAAGAAAAAATGAGATTCGTCCATTTTTTACTGGCTTCGCTATTGCTGACTGGCTGCGGTGGCGAAGAGTTCCAGGATTTGCGTGATTTTGTAAAAAATTCCGGAAAGGATATGCGCGGCAAGATCCCGCCGCCGCCGGAGGTGAAATTATACGAACCGTTCGTTTACAACAATGAGGCCAATCTGCCGGATCCATTCAAACCGCGCAAACCGGATTTGCGTTCCGGTCGTGGCGGAATAAATCAACCTGATCTGGAGCGCCCCAAAGAAGCGCTGGAAGAATTTCCGCTCGAAAATCTCAGGATGGCTGGTTATCTGTTCCAGAATAAAGTTGGTTATGCCGTAATTCGCGCGCCGGACGGCAAGTTGCATCGTGTTAAAGCAGGCAACTACATCGGATTAAATTTTGGTTTGATCAAAGAAGTGACCGAAACGGAAATCATCGTTAAGGAGGTGGTGCAAGACAGCGCCGGTGACTGGACTGATCGCGTAAGCAACCTGCAATTACTTGAATGATTTTAGGAGTGGGACAATGAAACAATTCGATAATGTGGTCAAGGGTATAGTTCGATTGCTGGGGCTATTTATCGCATTCGGCATGTTGAGTGCGCAAGCGCAAGCGGGCGAGCAGAACAGCATCATCTCACTGAATGCCAGTAGCGCGGGCGACGGGACGACCATCATCAAGGTCGAACTGGCGCAGCCGCTGGCGAATGTCCCGGCAGGCTTTACCATCAATACTCCGCCTCGCATCGCGCTGGATTTTCCCAATACCGCAAACGGATTGGGCAAATCGACTCAGGATTTTGCCGAGGGTGATTTACGCAGCGCCAATATCGTTCAGGCGGGAGCCCGCACGCGTTTGGTGATCAACCTGACCCGGATGCTCGCTTATGACACCCGGATTGATGGCAACAGCCTGTTGATCACTTTGCAGGGCAAAGCGGTGGATCAGGCGGTGGCCGGCAGTATCTCGCGGTTCGCCGAGGCCAAGCAGAGTGTACAAAAGTACACCTTGCGCGACATCGATTTCCGGCGCGGCAAGAATGGCGAGGGGAGTATTCAGGTTGATCTTTCCGATCCCGGCATTGGCATTGACATTCGCCAGCAAGGGACCGCCCTGATCGTCGATTTTCTCAAAGCCAATTTGCCGCGCAATCTGCAACGCAAACTGGACGTGGTCGATTTTGCCACGCCCGTGCAGACGGTGGACACCTTTGCGCAGGGCGACAACGTGCGCATGATGATCGAGCCCAAAGGAATCTGGGAGTACGCTGCCTATCAGACCGACAACAAATTCATCGTCGAAGTGAAGCGGGTTGCCGATGACCCAAACAAGTTGTCGAAAAGCGGCCAGCCGGGTTATGCGGGCGAGAAGCTGACCCTCAATTTCCAGAAGATCGATGTTCGTGAAGCCTTGAATGTAATTGCTGACTTCACTGAACTGAATATGGTGATCAGCGATACCGTGAGCGGCAATATCACCCTGCGTTTGAAGGATGTCCCATGGGATCAGGCGCTGGATATCATTTTGCAGAGCCGCGGGCTGGATATGCGCAAAAACGGCAACGTGATTCAGGTTGCGCCCCGTGAAGAGATTGCCGCCAAGGAAAAGATCAGCCTGGCCGCGCGCCAGGAAATTTCTGAACTGGAAGAATTGCGTACCGAGAGTTTTCAGCTCAGCTATCAAACAGTAGGCGAAATGATCAAACTGCTGACGGACACAAAGCAGCCCATCCTGTCGAAACGCGGCAGCGCCGTGTCAGATGCACGTACCGGCACGATATTTGTGCAGGATACTCCCTCGCGTCTCGAAGAAGTGCGTAAAATAGTCAAACAAATTGATGTGCCGGTGCGGCAAGTATTGATTGAGGCGCGTTTTGTTTCTGCCGGCGATTCGTTCAACCGGACCTTGGGCGGAAAACTGGGTTATACCGGCCCCGCTGTCGCTGCGGGCACAGGCGATACCATTATTGGAAATGGTGTTACAAGTGGAATGCGTGGACTACTCCAGCCCAATGTGAACCTGCCTGGCGCAACCAGCGGCATGGGCGGGTTGACACTGTCGTTGTTCAACCCGCTGGCAACCAAGGTGCTGACACTGGAATTGACCGCATCGGAGTTGGATGGCCGAACCAAAAATATTGCCAGCCCGCGTGTGGTGACCAAGGATAAGGTTGCGGCCACCATCTCTGCTGGTACGCAAATACCTTACCAGGCGGCCACCAGCAGCGGCGCTACCAGTGTTTCATTCAAGGATGCTACTTTGAGCCTTAGTGTGACCCCGCAAATTACGCCGGACGACCATATCAATATGCAAGTGACGGCCAATCAGGACACTGTGGGCGCAGTTTACAGCGGTGTGCCGAGTATCAATACAAAAAATGTCAAGACCGAAGTATTGGTCGAAAATGGCGGCACAGTTGTGATCGGCGGCGTCTTTACCCAGGACCTTTCCGACTCCACCCAAAAGGTTCCATTGTTGGGGGACGTGCCGGTTGTCGGTTGGCTGTTCAAGAATGAAGTTAAAAGCGATACTAAATCCGAGTTGCTGATTTTTATTACCCCCAGGATCATGAAGGACGAGATCAACTTACGCTGATTTCGCAAGCTGGTTTGGCCAGGTTGGATGACGCAGCATGGGGTTAATCCAGCCAGCAAGTATTGGGGAAATTAAGAGTCTTGCTGAGATATTTTTTGTAGAATTATCATTAATTGCGCGCATAGTGTGAATTGGGAGGCTCAAGTGTTAAATCTTTTTTTTAGTAAAAAAATTACCGGATTTTTGGCATCGTTCCTGTTGGCAGCGACCGTTACGTTGCTTGCCGGTTGCGGCAGTGGCGGGACGGGAACATCCACCACGCCCCCAGCGACTTCCTTTTCTCTGTTAGCTGACCCGCCTACAGTCAACTCTGACGGCTTAAACTCTACAACGATTACCATTGTCGCGTTGAATGCCGCAAATGCCACAGTGTCCGGCGTAGTGGCAACTTTGAGTGCCGATAGTGGAATCCTGAGTGATCCGACAATTACTACCGGTACCGGGGCTGCACCCGCGACGGTGACTTTTTCTCCCGGCGCCAGCAAGATTAACCGCACCGCGACCATTACGGCGACCGCTGGAACCGTTTCGGCGCAAATTCCAGTGCAGATTGTGGGATCCACAGTTACAGTAAATTCAAGCGGTTCCACTCTTCCAGATGACGGCCAATCACCTGTGACTTTGACCATTACCGCAAAGGACTCAGGCGGCAATACTGTTCCCAATGCAGCGGTTGCCTTGACCCAGACAGGATCAGGAAGTGTGACGCTTACTCCGGCATCGGGAACAACTGATGTCAACGGGCAGTTGAGCGCTCAAGTTAAGGGAGCAGGAGCCGGCGCTGTAACTGTAAGCGTGGCGTCGCTGGGCGCAACGGCTACAACCGCCCTCACCGTTAGCCCGACCGCTGCTACCTTCGCCATAGACCAGTTGAACGGAGTAGACGCTCTTAATACAACACTTACCGCCATGAAAATCGGCGGGACACTGTCGGTGCGGGTCAATACACTAACTGCGACCGAAGTGACATTCGCCACAACACTGGGCGAATGGGACGGCGGGACGGGTTCGGTGGTGAAGGTGATTCCCGTTGGCGGAAAGGCGACCGCTAACCTGATCACAGCTAAGGCTGGCCTTGCTACGGTTCAGGTTTACGACTCGAACGCTCCGGCTATCAGTGATACGCTCACGGTGGCAATGTCGTCAACAACCCCTGCCAGCATCACGATTCAGCCATCGCCCAGCGTGGTATCCAGGAGCGTAGGCTCTACAACAGGCTCTTCAACACTGATCGCGATGGTAAGGGATGTGAATGGTTTCCCGGTTGGCGATGCGCCAGTCTCGTTCTCGATTGTTAATCCCACCGGCGGAGGGGAGTCCGTCTCGCCCGTGGTGGTGCTTACCGCGGCAACCACTGCCGGTGGCCTCAACCTGGGAGAAGCGCGCACGTCATTTACTTCCGGCTCGTCGTCATCTGGCGCGAATGGTGTGCAAGTTCGTGCTTCAGTAGTGGGCACTACAGTCGCAACTGAGCCCTTCGATCCGATCACTTTATTGCCGGTGAATCTGACCTCTTCCGGGAATGATGCGTCCATCATCATCGGCGGCACGTCGGGCTCGGTGGCGTTCGGCATAGCGACGGATATTGCAACCGACTCGACCAGCTCGAATTATGTTTGGGATATGTCCGTTATGGTGACCGATTCCAACGGTAATCCGGCACCAGTGGGAACAGTGGTCAACCTGAGCGTTTGGCCTTTGACCTTCAGTACCGGCACTAACTGTGCCAGAGACGCGGATTCCTTAGCTACAGCCGGGACACCGGCTGTAGCCGCTGTACCGGCTGTAGCGGCTGTACCCGGCGTACCTGCTGTACCCGGTGTAGCCGCCACAGGAACTTCTGGTGTTGCAGGTGACTTAACGATTACTTCTACTGCTGCTGCTGGCGGTGCTTCCAATGGCTACAAAGTTACAATAGCTGTAAATGATGCATTAAATGCAACGGCTTTTGTTTCTGCTTCAACTGCCGCTGGAATTACAGTTCAAATTGACAGTGATAGCAATCCTTCTATTTGGGCACAGGTTGCTTCTGCTCTTAATGCTAATGCAACATTTAATGCGACCAAGACGGCAGCTACTGCTAATGGTGGCGCTATCGTTACAGCTGTTGACGCTCAAGTGATAACTTTAGCTGGTGGTGTAGCTCCAGTACCTGCTGTAGCTCCTATCGCTGCTCAAGCTGCTATCCCTGCTCAGGATGCTATTCCTGCAGGCCCCGCCAGGGGAACGTTCTATAACGAAGATATAAATGAGAACTTGATATTGGATGCGGGTGAAGACGGCAAGAGGGATTGGTATGCCCCTGGGCTAGCGACACGGCAAGGTACCAGTGATGGTTATGCGACACCACCCAACTCGGCCGCCGGTTCAGTGCCGACGGCTGTCTATACCGACACACCCGCAGCCGGTACAGTGCCAACCACAGTCACGACCGATGCAACGGGTGTGGCGGCTTTCAAACTGACTTATCCGAAGAAAAGCGCGATTTGGATCACGGATAGAATTCGTGCCAGAACCGTGGTGCAGGGAACCGAAATGGTTGGCGAGATAATTCTCTACCTGGCTCCTGTTGAACCTGATGTAAAGCCCATCTGCAGACTGCCAGATTCGCCCTTCTTTTTCTAACGGTCAGGTTGCGGGTATTTTTCTTTACTCGCATCCTGCCGAGATGATGATATTGCAGGTTGCATAGCTTATATGGCATGAAGCGGGTGTAAAACGTCAGGGAGGCTTCGGCCTCCCTGGTTTTTTTGCAGTTTTTGGTTAACCGCGAGCTGGATTTGGCTTTTTGAACATTTACCATGCACAACATGCCCAGCCACAATACAGTGGCTAATCAGGATTGCTCCATTATGTTTAAGGTTTTTCTTTCTCCAGATAGACGCTCAGCCACTTGCAGGGGTCAACGCGGGTTTACCTTGATTGAAATCATGGTGGTCGTCGTGATCCTGGGCATATTGGCCGCGCTGGTTGCGCCAAAATTGATGGGGCGCACCGATGACGCGCGCATTGTTGCCGCCAAACAGGACATTGCCACCATCGTGCAGGGGCTCAAGCTGTACAGGCTTGACAACCAGCGCTACCCGACCACGGAGCAGGGATTGCAGGCGCTGGTCATCAAGCCGACCAGCGGACCGGACGCCGGCGGCTGGAAACCCGGCGGCTATCTCGACAAGCTGCCCAAAGATCCCTGGGGCAACCCGTATCAATACCTGTCGCCGGGAATAAGGGGCGAAATCGATGTGTTTTCGCTTGGTGGAGATGGGCAGCCGGGCGGTTCTGGCAACGACGCCGATATCGGATCGTGGGAATTGTAATCAGTCCAGATTATGTATTAGCACCAAACCAGTTCCTTCCCCCTTGCCGGGGGAAGGTTAGGATGGGGGTAGAGGGGTGGAATGGTGGAGTTTCTACCCCCTCCCTGGCCCTCCTCTTGCAAGGGGGAGGGGATACTAATGGATCATTTTTGACTAGGCGGTGTTTCGCTGCACAGGCCGGGACACGCGGGCTAGTGTCCTATCGGAAAGGGTCGCGCGGTTTTACCTTGCTTGAGCTGCTGGTGGTGATGGTGATTATTGGTGTCACGCTCGGCATGGTGACCTTTAATGCGATGCCGGACGAGCGGCAAGCACTGCAAAACGATGCGCAAAGAATTGCGCTGCTGTTGCAACTGGCGCGCGATGAGGCGATTGTGCGCAACCACCCGATTGCCTTTGAAGTTGATGCGGAGCGATACCGTTTTTTGCTGCGTGAAGGGAATACCTGGTTGGCGCTTGCGCAGGACGATTTGCTGCATGAGCGTGAATTCAAACAGTCACCGGTCGCCATTTCCATCAGTCCGCCCTCGTTTGGGCAAACCGCCCCGTTGCGCATTGTTTTCGGCCGTGAGCCGGTCGACAAGCCTTTTGTTCTGACGCTTGCAGCCGGCGGTGCGCAAGCCGCAATCCGCGCCGACGGGATCGGGCATTTTGTGGCCGAATAAAAAAACATTTCACCACGCATGCTGCCAGTCATGAACCTGCATTTTATTTACCGTAACCTCAAAGCGCGTTTTCGCGACCAGCGTCAGGAAATCAAGGCGTTATTGGCATGCATTCAGCCAAGCGATACCGTAGTGGATTGCGGTGCGAATAAAGGCAGCTATGTCTGGACGCTGAGCCGTGCGGCAGGAAAGAACGGGCAAGTCATCGCCTTCGAGCCGCAGCGCAAACTCGCGGCTTACCTGCGGGAGATGGTGCGGAGTTGCGGCCTGCAAAATGTATGCATCGAGGAAAAAGGCATTTCCGACCATGCCGGAACCATGCAATTGATGATTCCCGGCGGCGGCACGTCACCCGGTGCTTCGCTGGAACAGAGCATCTTGCAGCGCGAAGATTGCGCCGTCTATGCCGTCGAAGTGGTATCGCTGGACGGGTATTTTGCCGCGCGCACCCGCAGGATTTCAGCCATCAAGATCGATGTTGAAGGCCATGAATTCGCCGTGCTGCAAGGTGCGCAAAACATCCTGGAACAGGATGCGCCGCTGCTGGTGTTTGAATGCGAGCAGCGCCATCTGTCCGGAACGACGGTGGCGGAAATTCTGGCGTGGCTGCAAGCGCGCGGCTATGACGGCTGGTTCATCCAGCGCGGCGCATTACGCCCCATTGCGGAATTTCGCATCGAGCTGCACCAGCGGCAGCAGGGCGGGCGGTTCTGGGATGCGCCCGGTTATTGCAATAACTTCATTATGAAAAAATAGGTCGGCATCTATATTGCCCTTTTACTTTTCATATTGAGGGCAATTCGTGCCGCAAATAACGTTTGACAGCGCCGGCTGAGCTGCAATAGAATGCGCGCCCTTCGAGGTTTATTTAATTGAATTTTTAGGAATAATGGCTATGAAAACATTTTCCGCTAAAGCCGAGGAAGTCCAGCACGACTGGCTTCTGGTTGACGCAGCAGATCAGGTGCTGGGTCGTTTGGCCGCGCAGATCGCCGCGCGTTTGCGTGGCAAGCATAAGGCGATTTACACGCCGCACGTGGATACCGGCGACTTCGTCGTGGTGGTCAACGCTGACAAGCTGCGCGTGACCGGCAACAAGGCGGAAGCCAAGTTGTATCATCGTCATACCGGGTATCCGGGCGGTTTATATACCACCAATTTTGCCAAACTGCAGGCGCGCCATCCGAGCCGTGTGCTGGAAAAAGCCGTGAAGGGCATGTTGCCCAAAGGCCCGCTGGGCTATGCAATGTTGCGCAAGATGAAGGTGTATGCCGGTGCGGCGCATCCGCATGAAGCGCAGCAACCGAAATCCGTTAATCTGTTGAAGGCTTAAATATATGAGCGTAAATTACAACTACGGAACCGGCCGCCGCAAGAGCGCGGTGGCTCGCGTGTTTATCAAGCCGGGCAAGGGCGACATCGTGGTGAACGACAAGCCGGTGGATGAATTTTTCTCCCGCGAAACCGGGCGCATGATCGTGCGCCAGCCGCTGACACTGACTGAAACCCTGACCAAGTTCGATATCATGGTGAACGTCATTGGCGGCGGTGAATCCGGGCAGGCAGGTGCGGTGCGTCACGGTATCACCCGTGCGCTGATCGATTACAACGCCGAGTTCAAGCCGGTGCTGAAGCAAGCCGGTCTGGTGACACGCGATGCGCGTGAAGTGGAACGCAAGAAGGTCGGCCTGCGCAAGGCTCGCCGCAGGAAACAGTTCTCCAAGCGTTAATCGCTCGGATGTGTTTCTGCAAAAGCCGCCTTCGGGCGGCTTTTGCATTGGAGTTTTGTTGTATGATGAAAGGCATTTTTGAAGGAAACCGGAATGATAAAAGTTGGCATAGTGGGTGGCACAGGCTATACCGGCGTGGAGCTGCTGCGCTTGCTGGCAGGGCATCCGCAGGCTGCATTGCAGGTAATTACGTCGCGCGCCGATGCGGGTCTGCCGGTCAGCCAGATGTTCCCCAGCCTGCGCGGCTTTGTGGATTTGCCGTTCACCCATCCGGATGAGGCGCATCTGGATCAATGCGATCTGGTGTTCTTCGCCACCCCGAATGGCATTGCCATGCAGCAAGCGCGGGCATTACTGGATGCGGGCGTGAAGCTGATTGACCTGGCCGCCGACTTCCGTTTGCAGGATATCGCTGTATGGGAAAAATGGTATGGCATGACGCACGCCTGTCCCGATCTGGTGGGTGCGGCTGTTTATGGTTTGCCGGAAGTGAATCGCGTACAGACCGAATCGGCGCGGCTGGTTGCCAACCCCGGTTGTTATCCGACGGCGGTGCAACTGGGGTTTATCCCGTTGTTGGAAGCGGGCGTGATTGACGCGGGCAGCCTGATTGCCGATGCAAAGTCGGGTGTGTCCGGTGCCGGACGCAAGGCGGAAATTGCCACCTTGTTCTCAGAGGCGGCGGATAACTTCAAGGCTTATGGCGTGGGAGGACATCGGCATTTGCCGGAGATCCGGCAGGGTTTGGCGCGCATTGCCGGCAAGGAGGTTGGCCTGACCTTTGTTCCGCATCTCACCCCGATGATACGCGGCATCTATGCCACGCTATACGGCAGGCTGACGCGCGAGGCGGATTTGCAGGCGTTGTTCGAGCAGCGTTATGCCGATGAGCCGTTTGTGGACGTGCTGCCTGCCGGCAGCCATCCGGAAACCCGTTCGGTGCGCGGCGCGAACTGTTGCCGGATTGCAGTGCATAGGCCGCAGGGTGGCGATACGGTGGTGGTGCTGTCGGTGATCGATAATCTGGTCAAGGGCGCGGCCGGGCAGGCGGTGCAAAACATGAATATCATGTTCGGGCTGCCGGAAACTACCGCGCTTAACGAAGTGCCACTGTTGCCATAATGATGTGGCGACACGTTAAACGCAGCTTTGGTATTTCCGCGCCGAAACTGTCGGTGCGGCCGCATATCGCGTGGTATTTGCGCTGGAGCCTGACGGTGCCGTTTGTGCTGGCGGCGCTGGGTTTGGCCTGGTGGGCGTACGGCAGCGGGCTGGAATTGGCGGGATTCCATCGCGGTGAAGCAGAAAAGGAATTGACCAGCTTGCGCGAGCAGGTTGCCAGGCTGGGAAGTGAAAATACGCAATTGGGTAGTCAGGTGGCACAGTATGAACGGCAGATTAAAATTGAACAGGCCAGTAACCAGGAGACGTCGCGGCAGTTAAAAAGTCTGTCTGATGAAAATATTCGCCTGCAGGAGGATCTGGCGTTTTTTCAAAACCTCACCGCGACGCATGGACAGGCAGGCGAGTTGGGAGTGCATCGCCTGAAGCTGGAGCGCGACAAAATGCCCGGCGAATATCATTTGCGCATGCTGCTGGTGCAAAGTGGTCAACGTGCCAAGGAGTTCAATGGCAGTTATCAGTTGGTTGCCACGGTGCTGAAAGATGGGCAGCGAACCACGTATTTGTTCCCGCAAGACGCGTCAGAAAATGCCCAATTCCAGCTTAGTTTCAAGTATTATCGGCGCATTGAACAAAGTATCCAACTGCCGCAGGATGCCAGGCTGGAAAGCATTCAGGTGCGGATATTTGAACAAGGCGCGAGCGAGCCGAGGGTGCGACAGAGCGTCGAGCTGTCTTAGGAGAAATTTGGCGCAAAGGGGGGATCCATGTTTGGCAAAAAACACAGCAAGCCGCAGAACCGCATTGATTCACTGATCGGCTCGGGTACGACCATTGAAGGAAATTTGAATTTCAGCGGCGGGATGCGTATTGACGGGCAGGTGAACGGCAACGTCATCGCTGCACAAGGCAAACAGACTACGCTGGTGTTGAGCGAGCATGCGCGGGTAAACGGCGAGGTGAATGTTACCCATCTGGTCGTCAACGGCACGATCAGCGGCCCGGTATCCGCCAGCGAATATCTGGAACTACAAGGCAAAGCCAAGGTCAATGGCGATGTGCATTACAACACACTGGAAATCCAGTTGGGTGCAATCGTAGAAGGCCGCCTGATACACTGCGACGCTGCGGCGCAGGACAAAGTGGTGGCATTCAAACTAAACAGCGGCGAATAATTTATTTATTGAAGGAGAGCAACATGAATGTAGTGACCGAAACGCAGGATCTGCTGATCTTCACCGATAACGCGGCCAACAAGGTAAAACAATTGATTGAGGAAGAAGGCAACGCCGATCTCAAGCTGCGCGTGTTTGTCAGCGGCGGTGGCTGCTCCGGCTTTCAGTACGGTTTTACCTTTGATGAAGAGACCAACGAAGACGACACCGTGCTGAGTAAGAATGGGGTGCAATTGCTGATTGATCCGATGAGTTTTCAATATCTGGCCGGTGCGGAAATCGATTACCAGGAAGGGCTGGAAGGTTCGCAGTTTGTTATCAAGAATCCCCAGGCCGCATCCACTTGCGGTTGCGGATCATCGTTTTCGGTTTAGCGCAGACTTGGTCGGAAAGTTGCGGGGCGCACTGCGCCCCGTTTCTATGTGGTCGCAGTAATCCGGGTTGTGAGGGCACGCAAGTAATGTCGTTTGCAGTATTCATCCGGGTGAACCCGCGCTGAGGTTATTCCATTTCTCAATCAATAGTGAAATCGTAGGGTGCATTCCATGCACCAACGACAATGGTGCATGGAATGCACCCTACAGGGTTATTGCTCTTTTGAAAGATAAATGGAATTACTTCCTGCCGCGCGCATCCACCATCTCGCGTAATTCCCGCAAGTCGCTTTCAATGGTGGAGAGCTGATAAAAGCTTCCGCCCGCCTGCTTTGCCAATTCGAGCTGTTCAATTGCTGCGTACAGGTTGCCTTGCCAGGCATGGCTGTAAGCCAGCGCTTGGTGTTGCTCGAAACGTTTGCCCAGCAAGTTGTAGCCGCGCGCTTGCAGATCGTAAAGCGTGGTATCGCTGGGATGGCGGATGAGTTGTTCGGTGAGCAGTTTGACGGCGGTTTCCGCCTGGTTGCTGCTCAGCAGAAGATCGGCGTAATCGTAAATCAGGGCGCGATGCTGCGGGTGGTTTTGTACGGCGGTGTGATAAAACGCCAGCGCATCGGTATCGTTCATGGCAGCGCGTTTCACTTGTCCGGCAAGGGTTTCTATCATCGGATTGTTACCGGCCGCCGGATCATCCCGGGATTGCCTGCGTAGCGTCGCCAGTTCTTGGGCAGCGCGTTCGACCTCATTACTGCGCAGTAAGGCGCTTACCAAGCCGTAGCGCTGCGCAATCGGGTTGCCGTGCTTTTGCGCGCCCAGTGCATCGCTGAAGTAAGCCACGGCATCCGCCGCAGTTTTCTGTCCTCCGATCAATTTGGTGCGTACCAGTTGGAAATCCAGACTATCGGCAATCAGGCGATAAGATTGTTTTTGCACGCGGTTTTCGATATCGGCGATGCGCTCGCTGGTGATCGGGTGGGTGCGCAGATAGCCTGGCATGTTTCCTTCCAGCAAGCGGGTGGCTTTTTGCAAGCGGTCCAGAAATTCCGGCATGGCGTGGATATTGAAATTCGATTTCTGCAAGATATCCAGCCCGATGCGATCCGCTTCCTGCTCGTGGGTGCGAGTGAAATCAAGCTGCTTCTGCATGGTGCGCGCTTGCATGCTGGTGATTACCGCTTGCGAAGCCTGCGAGTTGTTGCGTGCGGCAAGTATGGCGATGGCAATGGCGGCCATTGAGGCCAGACTGTCACCTTGTTGACCGGCGATCATGCGCGCCAGATGGTGTTGCGTGACGTGGGCGATTTCATGGCTCAGCACGGCAGCCAGTTCCGATTCACTCTGTGCCGTCAACAGCAACCCGCTGTTTACGCCAATGAAGCCGCCCGGCATGGCAAAGGCATTGATGTTGTAATCATTGAGCACAAAAAATTCGAAACCCAAAGCAGGCTCCGCACTGTTTTCAACCAGCTTGTAGCCGAGCCGATTGAGATAATCATTGATTTCGGCATCGTCCAGATATTGTTTCCCGGCGCGAATCTGCATCATGCTTTGCTGGCCGATCTGGCGTTCTTGCAGCGGGGTGAGCACGGTTTGCGAAGTATCGCCCAAGTCAGGCAAGCCATCGCTCATGGCGCAGGGCGAAAGGCACAGCAACAGCACTATGGAAAGCTTTCTCATGGTCACTATGATAGTTGCTTTCACAGGTAGTTCACACCTTCCGTAATGCCGGACTTTGTTGCAAAGTGTTTCAATCTGGACTTTGCAGCGCAAAGTGCGCAGAATTGCGTCGTTTCAAACAAGATGGTCGAGATGGATAAAGTCGGCAAATACGAAATTGTGCGTGTACTCGGCACCGGGGCAACCAGTACCGTGTACCTGGCTACCGATACGTTCAGCAAACAGCAAGTTGCTATCAAACTGTTTGATTTGAAAAGCTTGCGCGATGGCAACACTGCCAAAATTTATCGCAAATTGTTGATGACAGAAGCCTCGCTGGCCGGCAAGTTGTCTCATCCGCACATTGTAAAAATTCTGGATGCCGTGATGGGCGGCGACCTGAATTACATGGTGATGGAATACGTCGAGGGCAGCACTCTTGAGCAGTACGCCGAGGTGGACAGTTTGTTGCCAATCAGCACGATTGCGGAAATCACCTACAAGTGTTGCAAGGCGCTCGAATATGCGCAGTATCAGGGGGTCATTCATCGCGACATCAAACCTGCCAATATCCTGTTGCAGGGGAAAACGAACATCAAGATTTCGGATTTTGGGTCGGCCGCAATTCAGAACCAGCAAACTACACAGGTTAGCGGAGTGGGTTCGCCGGCTTACATGTCACCCGAGCAGGTCAAAGAATTACCGCTGACACACCAGACCGATATTTATTCGCTGGGGGTGGTGATATACAAGTTGCTCACCGGCAAACTGCCGTTCGATGCGAGCAATAATTTCAGCATGATTTATCACATTCTCAACATCGAACCGCCACCGCCCAGCATGTTTCGCCCTGAAACGCCGCCGGAACTGGATGCGATTGTGCGGCGTGCGATGGAAAAGGATATGGCAAAACGCTATCAGACCTGGGATGAGTTTGCGCGCGATCTGGTCGGATTTTTCAGCCATGTTGCGCCATCCCGGGGGGAAATTTTTGATACCGAAAAATTTGATACCTTGCGCAGTCTCACGTTCTTCAGGAATTTCAGCGATGTGGAACTTTGGGAGGTGTTGCGCATCAGCGAGTGGCGCAAGGTATCGGAATCGGAATATGTTCTGCATGACGGCGAAAGCGGGAACATTTTTTATATTCTGGCGCAGGGCACGGTGCGCGTGGTCAAGCATGGCAGGCTGTTAGGCCTGTTGCACCGTGGCGATTGTTTTGGTGAAATGGCGCACCTTTCAGAGCGAGATTTCAAGCGCAGCACCGATGTGATTGCCAAGAATGATGTGGTGCTGATCGAAATAAACCCGGATGCGCTGGTGCATGCCACAGCCGGGTGTCGTTTTCAGTTCAGTGATGCCTTTCTGCGCATGTTGGTGAAACGGTTGTCGATGGCGAATACCCGCATTTCTCGTTTGCTGGCAGACCAGAATCAACCAAAAGATGAATAAGGAGATTTCAGGCTTTATGAATAACAGCGATGTTGAACTGGACGTGCGGCAACTGGCTTGCCCGTTGCCGATCCTGCGCGCAAAAAAATCGTTGTCCGCCATGAGTAGCGGGCAGGTGTTGAGGGTCGTGGCAACGGATGGCGGGTCGCCCAGGGATTTTGTCGATTTCTGCAGCAAGACCGGCAATGAGTTGCTGTCCTCGACCGAAGAGAACGGCGAATTCGTTTTTCTGATCCGCCGCCGCTGACAGCCGTCATTCCCGTTGCCGGGAATGACGCGGCGTATCAGTTCAGTTTGCTGCGCTGAATTTGCAACTGCGCCAGCGTCGCACTGAAATCCTCCAGCCGCTTGCGCTCCTGCTCAACCACCGCAGCCGGGGCGCGGGCGACGAAACTTTCGTTGGTCAGCTTGGCTTGTGTTTTGGCGGTCTCGTTGGTTAAACGCGCGATCTCCTTATCCAGCCGTTCGCGTTCTGCGGCGATGTCGATCTCCACCTTCAGCATCAGATTGAAGTTGCCGGCAATGGCGACTGCAGCATCGGTATCCGGCAGCCTATCCAGCACACTCACTTCGCTTAACTTCGCCAGACCTTGCAGGTAAGGCGCGAAGGCCTCGAGCAGTGCAGCATCGCCGGCCGCAAGCAGCGGGATACGCTGTGCGGGCGACAGATTCATCTCGCTACGCAAGCGGCGGCAGGCGTTGACCATAGCTTTCAGCGTCGCCACCCACGCTTCGGATTTTTCGTCACAGCGCGTCAAGTCGGCGCGCGGGTAGGCTTGCAACATGATGGAAAAAATCCCCCCTGTTCCCCCTTTTTCAAAGGGAGGAACTCTGCCGACGACCGGTGCGACCTTCTGCCAGAGTTCTTCGGTGATGAACGGAATCAGCGGGTGGGCGAGGCGCAGCACGGTTTCCAGCACGCGCACCAGCGTGCGCCGCGTGGCGCGCTGCC
>JANLID010000248.1 GCA_024654105.1 Gallionella sp.
GTGGATGTAGATAAGGTCGCTGCCATGACGCACTTCCAATCAGGATTGCAAAAAATCTTTAATTAGCGGGCACAGAATATCCAGCAACTGTTGCGCCTCATTTTGTGACATCACCAGCGGCGGCAACAGGCGGATCACATTGTCGGCGGTGACATTGATCAGCAGCCCTTGGGCGAGCGCTTGTTTGACCAGATCGCCGCACGGCTTATCCAGTTCGATGCCGATCATCAGCCCTTGGCCGCGAATCTCCTTGATACCGTTCACGCCTTGCAAGGCGGTGGCGATGCCCTGGCGGATGAACCGGCCAAGGTTGTCGGCATGCGCCAGCAATTGGTCATGTTCAACAATATTCAGCGTGGTCAGTCCGGCGACGCAGGCTAGCGGATTGCCGCCAAAGGTGGAGCCGTGATTACCCGGCTTGAATAAGCCAGCCGCCTTGCCTGCGGCGAGGCACGCGCCGATTGGCACGCCGGAGCCGAGCCCCTTGGCCAGCGTCATCACGTCCGGCAAGATGCCGGAGTGCTGAAAGGCGAACCATTTGCCGGTACGTCCCATGCCGCATTGCACCTCGTCCAGCATCAGCAGCCAGTTTTGCCCGTTACAGATATTCCGCAGTTGTTGCAGATAAGCGATGTCCAATGTGCGCACGCCGCCCTCGCCCTGAATCGGTTCGACCAACACCGCAACCACATTGCTGTTGTGCTGGGCAACCTGGCGGATCGCCTCCAGATCGTTATAGGGCACGCGCACGAAACCTTTTACCAACGGTTCGAAGCCAGCTTGCACCTTGCGGTTGCCGGTGGCGGAAAGCGTCGCCAGCGTCCGTCCATGGAAGGATTTTTCCATCACGATAATGCTGGGCGTCTCGATGCCCTTGTCGTGTCCATACATGCGGGCCAGCTTGATCGCGGCCTCGTTTGCCTCGCAGCCGGAGTTGCAGAAGAATACTTCCTGCATACCCGACAGGCTGCACAGCTTATCGGCCAACAGTTCCTGACTTTGCACCTGATAAACATTGGAACAGTGGATCAGCTTGCCGATCTGCTCGGTTAGCGCGGCGGTGAAACGCGGATGCGCGTGTCCCAGCGTGTTTACCGCGATGCCGGCCAGTCCGTCCAGATAACGTTTGCCTTCGGTGTCCCACAGCCACGCGCCTTCGCCATGCGAAAAAGCGACGGGGAGCCGGGCATAAGTGTTCATCAGATGCGACATATGAAGTTCCTAAACAAAGACGGCGGACAAGCCGCCGTTAGCAAAATTTGAAGGACGTATATTGAGCCAAACAGCCCCACAAAGCAAACAAGCCGACATTGCTGCCGGCTTGTTGGGCCAATCGGAACGAAGCGGCGCTTATGCCATTGTCTTGATGGCAGCAGAAAGACGGCTCTTGTGTCGGGCAGCCTTGTTCTTGTGAATGATCTTTTTGTCGGCGATGCTGTCCACGGTGCTGACGGAATCCTCGTAAACGGCCCGAGCGGCGGTCTTGTCGCCCGCTTCGATTGCCTTGGTGACCTTCTTGATCGCAGTGCGCAATTCTGAGCGCAGACTGCTATTGTGAGCATTCTGCTTGACTGCCTGACGTGCACGCTTGCGGGCTTGTGCGCTATTTGCCATGACTACTCCTTGAAAATTCGGTACAACGGAAAGGCGCGCATTCTAGTGGCTCATGCAAGCTTTTGCAAATTTTTTTGCGTGGATAGGCGGTTAAGCGGATTGGTGCTGGAATATTCGAGGCTGAGCTTGAGGGCTCGTGTATTACGCAGGGTGCGCTGTGCGCATCATGGTACATGAAATGCATTCCCCCGCTGAGTTTCTGGGAGGAGCCGTTCATGACACAAGCAAGCAAGGAATGGCCGATGGTTGACTATGCAGAGCAGCTATCATTCCAGCCAGATAAACGTCCCCATGCGCCCGGTGACGCCGTCGCGGCGATAAGAAAAAAACCTTTCACGTTCATGGTAAGTACAATAGTCGCCGCCGTAGATTTTTGTGATGCCCAGAGCATTGAGACGCAGCCTTGCCAATGCGTGAATGTCGGCAAACCATTTGCCTGGTTGGCCGGGAGTGAATGCCGATGTGGCCCGCGGTTGCACGGTGATAAAAGCGGCACGCACTTCTTCGCCGACCTCGAATGCTTCCTGACTGATCGCCGGGCCGAGCCACGCCATGAGACTTCGCGGCGCAACGTTCATCGCCAGCACGGCAGCTTCAATCACTCCAGCCGCCAAGCCTTTCCATCCGGCGTGCACCGCACCCACCACGCTGCCTGCCTCGTCGCACAGTAACACCGGCAGACAATCGGCAGTCATTACCACGCATACTGCCGCGCGATGCCGCGCGATACAGGCATCGGCCTGCGGCAGACAACTTGCCCGCCCCGCGTCGGCGACCAGCGTACTGTGCGTTTGTTCCAGCCATACCGGTTCGCTGGGCAGCAACGCGTTGAGCAGGATGCGGTTGCGTGCCACCGCCAGCGGGTTATCGCCGACATGACTGCCCAGATTAAAGTTATCGTAGGGAGCAACGCTCACGCCGCCTTGCCGGGTGGTCTGCAACGCTTTCACCCGCGCTGGCGCGGGCCAATTCGGAATGATGCACTGATTGAGCAGATTCATGGCATTACATTATTTCGTAGGTGCGGATTTATCCGCACAGAAACGGGCGAATGAATTCGCCCCTACCTTCCCCGCTTGCGGGAGAAGGGAGGTTATTCCGCGGATATGTTGCAGCAGCAGTTGCATGTCCTGCGGCAGCGGCGCGTACCACTCCATCATCTCGCCGCTGGCCGGATGTTCCAGCGCGAGGCGCGTGGCATGCAACGCCTGGCGGGGGAAACCGTGCAGCAGGGCGCGCAGTTGTGGTACGCATTTTTGTGCGCCTTTCAGATACACGCTGTCGCCGGCCAGCGGATGACCGATGTGCGCCAGATGTACGCGAATCTGGTGCGTGCGCCCGGTTTCCAGATGGCAGCGCAGCAAGGTGCAACTCGGAAATTTTTCTTCAACCTGATAATGCGTAAGGGCGGGCTTGCCGCTTTTCACTACCGCCATTTTGACGCGCTGTGCGGGATGGCGGCCTATCTGTTCATTCACCGTTCCGCCGTGTCGTACCTCACCCCACACCAGCGCCAGATATTCGCGCTTTACGCTGCGCGCTTGTAACTGTCGCACCAGTGCCGTTTGCGCAGTCAAGGTTTTGGCGACAACCAGCAAGCCGCTGGTGTCCTTGTCGATGCGGTGCACAATACCGGCACGCGGCACTTCGGCGAGTTGCGGTGCATGGTGCAGCAGCGCGTTTAACAGCGTGCCTTCCCAGTTGCCGCTGCCCGGATGTACCACCAGTCCGGCAGGCTTGTTGATCACCAGCAGCGTCTCGTCTTCATACACGACATCAAGCGCAATATCCTCGGCCTGATACGGCTGTTCGGCAGGATGCGCCTGCGGTTGCACGGTGATGGTTTCACCGCCCCATACCTTCTGTTTTGCGGCGGCAGTGACCCCGTTCAGGCTGGCCTGCCCCGCCGCAATCCATTCCTGTAGACGGCTGCGCGAGTACTCCGGCAGCAGTTTCGCCAGCATCTGGTCGAAACGCATACCCGCGCAATTATCAGGCACCATGAAGGTCTGCGAGCCAGGGGCGGCTGCGCTATAATGACCGCGCAAATTTTTTTCGGATTCAGCCATGCGCCACAGTTTAACTGTATTTCTGCTGCTCACGTTAGCCGCCTGCAGCATTTTTGAACCACTGCCGGATGGCTCAGCGCCAGCCAAGCAGATGCCCGTCGAGGAAATCTACGGTCAAGCCAAAGAAGAATTGAATGACGGAAATTACAGCACCGCCGTCAATCTGTATGAAACGCTGCAATCACGCTACCCCTATGGACGCTATGCGCAGCAGGCGCTGCTGGAGATGGCCTACGCCCATTACCGCCAGGGAGAGGCGGAATTGGCCATCTCTGCCGCCGAGCGCTTTATCAAGCAATATCCCAACAATCCGCATGTGGATTACGCCTACTACGTAAAGGGGTTGGCCAACTTCAATGGCGAGATCAGCACTCTCGGATCGCTGGGCGGACAAGATCCCACCGAGCGTGATCCGAAAGCGGCACAGGACTCGTTCGCCGCTTTCAAGGATCTGGTGACGCGCTTTCCCAATAGCAAATACGCGCCCGACTCGCGGGTGCGTATGCAGTATCTGGTGAACGCGCTGGCGAAATATGAACTGCATGTTGCCCGCTATTACCTGCGCCGTGGCGCACATATTGCCGCGGTCAACCGTGCGCAGGGCATTTTGACGCAATACCCGAACAGCCCTTCGACGCGGGATGCGCTGGAAATCATGGTGCAAGCCTATGACGCGATGGGCATGACCGATTTGCGCGACGGCGCGCAGCGTGTGTTGGCAAAAAACAGTAATGCGCCCGCCGGTAATGAACCAGCCGGCGGCAATAACCCTGCTGGGAAATCCTGGTGGCAATTCTGGAAATAAATTTTTGCGCATCCTGCGGCAGTGCAGTTGAACTGCACTGCCCGGACGACGACAATCGCCTGCGCCATATCTGCGTTGTCTGCGGCACAATTCATTACCAGAACCCCAAGATGGTGATCGGCTCGATTCCGGAACAGGAAGATAAAATCCTGTTATGCCGCCGTGCCATCGAACCGCGTCACGGATTGTGGACATTGCCCGGCGGTTTTATGGAAAATGGCGAGACCACGACCGAAGCGGCGATCCGCGAGACTCTGGAGGAAGCCAACGCGCGTATCGCAATTGGCGATTTATATTCAATGTACAGCCTGCCTTATATCAACCAGGTGCACCTACTGTTCCGCGCCAGGTTGCTCGATCCGGATTTCTCTCCCGGCAAGGAGAGCCTGGAAGTAAAACTGTTTGCCGAGCATGAGATTCCGTGGGAAGAAATTGCTTTTCGCCCGGTTAAATATAGCCTGGAGCATTATTTTGAGGATCGCCGGAACGGGCGCTTTGGCTTCCATATAGGGAACATCCAAAATAATTGCACATAAAAATTTACCGGATTTGTCAGGGGTGCGATTCAAACTAATGTCATTCAGGCAGCTTTTCTGAGTTGATTCCAATAGTTGTCCCATTGCTGGTTTGCCCGATTCGGCTGCAAGGGCCGCATGTGATCAGCGTTCGCAGCACATCCCGCGACCCTGGTAGTTTGAGTCGTTTCTGAATGATGTAACGATGCGCGCTTTTGCGCAGTCCCGTTTGAGCGCAGGGTTATAGCTTCTTTGGCTCTGGTATGCCAAGGTCGCGGCAAAGTTTAACTGCCAAGTGATTGTTGACCTCATTGTGCTGCGGAACAGTGCTTCGTCTGCTTGTGCTTAAATGACACCACCAAGATCCGCCACGTTTTTTGGCGGAGCGTCCGTGTTGAACGGCAGGTTGAACGAAGCCGCTATCGCGGAGAAACACCCCTCAGCAGCCAGATTAAATAACATAATTCATCCTCACCCCAAAAGGGATTTTTTGTACTTTACC
>JANLID010000249.1 GCA_024654105.1 Gallionella sp.
GCCAGGAGGGGGATGGGGTAGATGTTGAATTACGATTAACGGTATTTTTAGAATTTCTGTCTCCCTTACTGAGCCTCTCACAATATTTTCACGCATGAGGACATGGCACTTGCCACCATCTGCGACTGGCTGGGTGAGGCGGGGAAGGACGATCCGTTCAATCCGATCAACAAGTCGTCATGGCTGATGAATACTTGAATAACCCTCACCATGTGGTGGAAAGGCTGCGCTCCAGCAGCGTCCGGGTGGTGTTCAGCGGCCTGAAGAAACAGGTAATTGATGTCATGCGCCATTCCGGCATGTACGATTACATCGGCGAGGAAAACATTTTTCCCGACGAAGATCTGGCGCTGGATTCGATTTATGCCGAAGTGATCAAGATTGTTCCGGGTGCGCCGCGCCAGTTGTTGAAGCACCATATCGGCGGCGCCGACGGGGTGAAAACCTGGCTATAATTGCCAACAATAACAAGTTGCCGGAGAACCGCTCGTGACATTAGCTTCAACCCTGTTGCCGATTGATGTTGCGCTGGGGGTCATCGTCTATTGGTTGTTGCTGGGTTTGGCCGGCTTGCTGATGCAAAACGGCCGCGTCATCACGCAGATTATTTTCCCTGCGGGTGCGCTGGGCGCCCTGGTTCTTGCGGCAGCAGCATTGTCGGGTCTGGGGGGCGCAGTCAACGTGGCGGTGCTGCCGCTCGGGCTACCCGATTTGCCATTCCATCTGCGCCTGGATTCCTTGTCCGCATTCTTTATGCTGCTGCTTGGCGCCGCCGGCATCGGCATCTCGCTATATTCGGCTGGGTATTTCCGCTCGATGGAGGGCGGCACGTTGGGGTTGCTGTGCTTCGAATACCATGTCTTCCTTGCCGCGATGGCAATGGTATTCATCGCGGATGACGCCTACCTGTTCATGGTGGCGTGGGAAACCATGGCGCTGTCTTCCTACTTCCTCGTCACCACCGATCACAAGGTGCCGGAAATCCGCCGTGCCGGTTTTCTCTATCTGCTGATCGCCCACGTCGGCGCGATCGCCATCCTGATGTGCTTCGGCGTGATGCAGGGCGGGCATGGCGACTACACCTTCGCCGCGATGCGCGAGTCTCACCTGACCGCGTTCTGGGCCAGTGTCACTTTTCTGCTGGCGTTGTTCGGTTTCGGCGCCAAGGCCGGCATCCTGCCGCTCCATGCCTGGCTGCCGGAGGCTCACCCCGCCGCGCCCTCGCCAATTTCGGCGATGATGAGCGGCATCATGCTGAAAACCGCGATTTACGGCATTCTCCGCGTCAGCTTCGACCTGCTTGACGTGCAGTTGTGGTGGTGGGGGGCGCTGGCGTTGACGCTGGGACTCCTCACCGCGCTGTTCGGCGTGCTGTTCGCAGCCGTCCAGACCGACATGAAACGCCTGCTTGCCTATTCCTCGATCGAGAACATCGGCATCATTCTGGCCGGCGTCGGCCTTGCCATCATCTTCCACTCTTTCCAGAAAGAATCGCTGGCGGCGCTGGCATTGACCGCTGCGCTGTACCACTCGCTCAACCATGCCTTCATGAAGGGGTTGCTGTTTCTCGGCACCGGCTCAGTGCTGCACGCTACCGGGGAGCGCAATCTGGGGAAACTGGGCGGGCTGATCCACCGCATGCCGAAGCTGGCGCTGCTGGTGTTGATCGGCACCCTCGCGCTTGCCGGCTTGCCGCCCCTCAACGGCTTTGTTTCCGAATGGCTGCTGCTGCAGGCATTTCTGCTGTCCCCGGGTCTCCCTCACTCCTACCTCAACATGCTGATCCCGATTGCGGCGGCGGCGCTGGTGCTGGCTGCGGCGCTTGCGGGTTACGTGATGGTCAAGTTCTACGGCGTGATCTTTCTCGGCCAGCCACGCGAGGAGAAATTGGCCGCGCAAGTGCATGACATCGGCATCTGGGAGCGTATTGGACTGACCTGGCTGGCTCTGGGTTGTATCCTGCTGGGAGTATTCCCGGTGTTCTTTATTCTGCACATCGACTACGTCATCCAGATGCTGGTCGGTCAAACGCTGGGCAGCACCGCCGCCCAGACCGGCTGGATGTGGCTCACCCCGATCGAACCGGAACGCGCCAGCTACAATCCGCTGATGCTGTTCGTGATCATCGTCATCGGCGTGGTGGCCACGATGGTCGTGGTGAAAAAGTTCTACCACGGCCGCCTGCGCCGCGGCCCAGCGTGGGATTGCGGCTACCCCGAACAGACCGCGCGCATGCAGGATACCGCCGAGGGTTTCGGCCAGCCGATCCGGCAGATTTTTGAACTGTTCTTCGGCATCATCCGCGAAGTCCCCAGCCCATTTGACAAGAGACCGCACTACCGCGGCGAAACCAGGGACCTGCTGTGGGAGTGGTGCTACCTGCCGGTTGCGCGCCTGATCGAACGGCTTTCCGCGCTGATCGGCAAGCTGCAGCACGGCCGCATCCATATCTATCTGATGTACAGTTTTGTTACCCTGCTGGCGCTGCTGGCATTCGCCCGATGAACGGCATCCTTTTA
>JANLID010000258.1 GCA_024654105.1 Gallionella sp.
TGTCCTTGGTCAGGATAGAGGATCGGGGATTGTCATTGTTCCCACGCTCTGCGTGGGAACAATAAAAACCTCCGCAATTTTCCCTTCGCTCGCTACTCAATCCTCGCTCCTCGCCACAGGCGGCTGCACGTCGCGCGGAATTTTATAGCGGTTGTAGCTCCACAGGTATTGCGCCGGGCAGGCGCGAATCACGCGTTCCAATGCCGCATTGACCTGCCGCGGCACGGGTGCGGCGAAATCCAGCAGCAGCGGTTCGACGTGGATCACATAACCTTGCCCATGCGGCAGACGCTCGGAGTAGGCGATCAATACCGTCGCATTGCTGTTTTCCGCGAGGCGGCCGGCCAGCGTCATGGTGTAGGCGGGGCGGCCGAAAAAATCCGCCCATTCGCCTTCGCCCCGGCTGGGTACCTGGTCGGGCAGCAGCCCGACCGCTTCGCCGCGCTTGAGCGCCTTGTACAGCAGGCGCACGCCGCCGACATCGGCCTTCGCCAATTTTGCCTGGCCGCGCTCGCGGCCGCCGCGCATCACGCCTTCCAGCCAGCCGAGTTTGGGCGGACGGTACAGCACGGTGATCGGCACGCGCTTTGCGGCATATAGCGCGGAGATTTCGAAGCAGCCCAGATGCGGCGTCAGGAAGATGATGCCCTTGCCGCGCGCCTGCGCCGCGATGATATGTTCCAGCCCGGCGCATTCGCGCACCTTTTCAACCACCTCGTCATAAGGCCGTCCCCAGATCCATGCCAATTCCGTGATGCCTTTGCCTGCTTCGGCAATGGCTGCGGACAGCGCGTTGCGGTATTCAACCTCACCGGCTGTTAATCCGGCCTGGCGCAAATTCTCCCGGGTGCGCGCGGCATACTGCGCGGAGGCCGCATAAGTCAGCCGCCCGAGCAACGCGCCGAGGCTGTGCAGCACGCTTAGCGGCAGCAGCGCAAGCAGGCGGAAAACGGTTTTGAAAAGGAAGGCGAACATGTGAATCCGGTTTGCTATAATGTGCGCCCTATTTAATTATCGTAGCGATTGAACGGAGAACCATGAGCGAATATTTGTTTACATCCGAGTCCGTATCCGAAGGCCATCCCGACAAGGTGTCGGATCAGATTTCCGATGCCATCGTCGATGCCATTCTAGCGCAGGACAAGCATTCGCGCATTGCCGCCGAAACGCTGTGCAACACCGGCCTGGTCGTGCTGGCCGGCGAGATTACCACCGCCGCCAATGTCGATTACATTCACGTGGCGCGCGAAACCCTCAAGCGCATCGGTTATGACAACACCGAATTCGGCATCGATTACAAGGGCTGCGCGGTGCTGGTGGCTTACGACAAGCAGAGCCCGGATATCGCGCAGGGCGTAAACAAGGCCTATGACGACACTCTGGATCAAGGCGCGGGCGATCAGGGCTTGATGTTTGGTTACGCTTGCGACGAAACTGACGTATTGATGCCGCTGCCGATTCATCTGGCGCACCGCCTGGTTGAGCGCCAATCGCAATTACGCCGCGACGGCCGCCTGAACTGGCTGCGCCCGGATGCCAAGTCGCAGGTTACCGTGCGCTATGCGGATGGCAAGCCACACTCCATCGACACGGTAGTGATCTCGACCCAGCACGCGCCGGAAATGAAGCTGGAGCAAATTCGTGAAGCGGTCATCGAGGAAATCATCAAGCCGATTCTGCCGAAAGAATTGATCAGGGGCGAGATCAAATATCTGGTCAATCCGACCGGACGTTTCGTCGTCGGTGGCCCGCAGGGCGATTGTGGCCTGACCGGGCGCAAGATCATTGTCGATACCTACGGTGGCGCGGCCCCACACGGCGGTGGCGCATTCTCCGGCAAGGACCCGTCCAAGGTGGATCGCTCGGCTGCTTACGCCGGTCGTTATGTCGCCAAGAACATCGTCGCTGCCGGCTTGGCCAGCAAATGCCTGATCCAGATTTCCTACGCGATCGGTGTGGCTAAGCCAACCAGTGTCTGGGTCACCACCTACGGCACTGGCAAGGTCTCCGACGAAAAGATATCGGAGCTGATCAAAAAACATTTCGACCTGCGCCCGAAAGGTATCGTGCAAATGCTCGACCTATTGCGTCCGATCTATGAAAAGACCGCCGCATACGGCCACTTTGGCCGCGAAGAGCCAGGGTTCAGTTGGGAAAGCACTGACAAAGCAGCCGCGCTTCGCGCGGATGCCGGGCTGTAAGCCCGCCGCGTAGTGGTTTGTCTGTGCTTCGGCGCAGACAAGACGGTGCGCAGCACCTTCTTGCGGTGGAGACTAATCTTCAGGTTATGTCGGAACCACTAACTTGCGCAGCAAGTTAAACCGCGAAGCGGTGGCCGAAGCCAAAATACAGATAAGGCAGCCGCGCTTCGCGCTGATGCCGGGCTGTAAGCATACATATCCGCGCACAAGGCAGAATGATGCGCAGCAAACCGGGCGGGCTTCCCCGCCCGTTTTCGGAGGTGCCAGTGTATCGTCTGTACGGCAAGAAAATCTTGTGGGGTATCTTCAATATGGCGGCAATCATTGTCGCAACCGGTTGCCAATACTCCCCCCAAGCTGGAGCCAGCCCGCAGTTTTTACGGCAACCCATTGCCGGAACTGCGGTGATGCGGCAACTGATAATCAAATTCAAACTCGACACCATTGCGTGCGATGTAGCGGGAATTGCGCAATTGTCCTTGGCGACACGGGTGCCGGTAGAATATGTTCGCTCCATGTCAGGCGGCGCTTGCGTGGTGAAGCAATCGGCAGATGACGCAAACGGCCTTGAGCAAGGACAGGAAACACTCAGGCAACACCCCGCCGTAGATTGGCTGGAGCAGGATAAAAAAATGAAGGCGCTGTGACCGGCGGCGGTGGATGTTTCATCCTGCGAAATTTTAATTCGGTGTTTACGTTGATGATCACAAGAATATTCCGGGAAGCGTTGCGCATGGGTGTATCCCTTGCCATTCTTGCACCCACCTTGGCGTTGGCCGCCTTACCTGAGCAGGCACGCCCCCACACGCAACCGCCGAGGCTCTCCGCATTGACCGTTATTGGCGGCATCAGCCAGGAAGAAATGGTGTCGCGCCTCATTGTGAAGCCACGTTACCGCGCTGGCGGCCAATTGAACCACGAGCTTCGGATACGCGATGCCAGCATGCTGGCAAGAGCATCCAATACGCCCATGTCTGTTGTGCGTCCGATGTCGGGCGGCGCCCATGTGGTCCGCCTGGATCGTCCCGTCACGCTGTCGGAGGCGCGCGTGATCGCGGCGCGTTTGATGCGCGACAACAGCGTGGAATTGGCGGAGCCGGATCGTATCATGCGCCCCCTCGCGGTAATGCCCAATGACCCAAGTTATGCCACCCGTCAGTGGAATCTCCAGCCCCCTTCTTACCCCAATTTGGGCGGCGCCAATATGCCAGATGCATGGGGCATTACAATGGGCAGCAACACCGTTACCGTCGCCGTGGTGGATACGGGCTATCGCCAGCATGTGGATTTGGGCACAGTATTGCCTGGCTATGATTTCATCAGCGATGTTCCGACAGCGAATGATGGCGACGGCAGGGATGCGGACACCCGTGATCCGGGCGACTGGATTACGGTTGCTGAAGATGCATCCGGAATTTTTAGCGGGTGCGATGTAAGCGATAGTTCATGGCATGGTACGCACATAACCGGCATCATCGCCGCCGTGCTGAACAATGGCATCGGCATCGCCGGTATCGCGCCCGATGTTCAGATACTGCCGGTACGCGTGCTGGGCAAGTGCGGAGGCTATACTTCCGATATCGTTGACGGCATGCGCTGGGCGGCAGGGTTGGCTGTGCCGGACGTGCCTGCAAACCCTCATCCGGCGCAGGTGCTCAATATGAGTCTGGGTGGTCCGGGTAGTTGTTCAAAGACCTACCAGAGTGCGGTCACAGCGGTAATCGATGCCGGCAAGATCATTGGCGCCGCCACCGGCAACGACGGCTTCACTTCCGTCGGCGAACCGGCAAACTGCACTGGCGTCATCGCCGTCACGGCACATGCCATTGATGGTGATAACGCCTGGTATGCTACCGTCGGACCGGAAACAACCATCAGCGCACCCGGCGGGGGTTGTGGGGGTAGCAGTTATCCTGGCTGCACCTCCGCGAATAGAGTCGGGATATATTCACTCATGAATACCGGCACCACCGTTCCCGCCAGTGACAGCTATATCGCCTATAGCGGAACCAGCATGGCCACGCCGCACGTTGCCGGGGTTGCCGCGCTGATGTTGTCGCTGGATCCAACGCTTACACCCGCACAAATAAAATCTTATTTGCAGTCCTCCGCCCGTCCGCATCCGCCCGGCACAATCTGTACCCTCTATCCGGGCCAGTGTGGCGCTGGTTTGCTGGATGCGTACCAGGCGCTGAACACTGTCCGAATGTCAGTGCCACCGCCGGTGGTTACTCTGGACAGCGGCATACCTCCGGTTGTCGCCCCAGGCGACATCGTCACGCTTTCCGGCAACGCCACGGTGAGAGCAGGGTGGGACATTGCTTATGCATGGACACAGCAAACCGGTCCTTCCCCTGTCACGATCAGCAATGCAAATTCCGCAATCGCCTCCTTTACCGCGCCGCCCGCCGACACTTATTCGTTTATGCTGACGGCTACCGATGGTCGCGGACAGACCGGCACAGCAACCGCCACGATCCGCGTCAACTCGCCGCCCGTATTGAATGCTGTGCCAACGCAAACGGTTACGGCGGGGCAGTCGCTCAACTTTGCGGTCACTGCTGCGGATGTTGACGGCGACACGCCGATCTTTCATCCGGTGTCCCTGCCTGCCGGCGCAACACTCAGCGCAACGGGCAACTTCAGTTGGCCGGACGCGACGCCTGCCGGTAGCTACAGCATGACTTATTACGCCAGCGATAACGATGCGAACAGCTCGCAAGGCACCGTGAATATTACTGTAGATGCGGCTCCGGTTGTCTCTTCCGGTGGCGGTGGAGGCAGCCTGGATACTGAAACCCTGGCCGTATTGACGCTGCTTGCAGCCGGGCTGCGGCTGGGCCGCCGCTACGTCGACCAACAAAAATGACGGCGCATATTTCACAACTTGCCGCTGACACAGCCAGCCGCGCCATTCATGACAAATGGCGGTTCTGCCTGGCAGTTGCCCTGGTTGCGTTGCTGGCGGCTTGCTGGCCTGATGGACTGGTGCGCTTGCGCTATGACCGTTCCGGCCTGATGGATGGCGAAATGTGGCGCGTGGTGGCCGCGCATCTGGTGCATTTGAACCGGCCGCATGTGTTTCTCAACCTGCTGGGCATGTTGCTTATTTGCGAGCTGCAATGGGGAGCGCTTCCCTTGCGGCATGGTATTGGCTTGCTGGGCTTCTCCGGAATGGCAATAAGCGCATCATTGTGGTGGCTGCATCCCGAATTGCTCTGGTATGCCGGGCTGTCGGGCGCCCTGCACGGCTTGTGGGCGGGCTGCGTGCTGTTCGGCCTGCGGCCTGCAACGGAGGCGCCGCTACGCTCGCGCCTTCTTTATCTGGCCGGGGCGCTCCTGCTGGCGGCCAAATTGCTTATGGAATATTACGGTGGTGCTTCCGAAAATACCGCACATCTCATCGGTGGCGGCGTGGTGACTGTGTCTCACCTGTATGGCGCATTGGCCGGAGCGATCTATATCTTGACGCAGGGCTGCGTCAAGATGCGTGCCTCCTTCCGCGGGGCGCTGCCGCAGCAATAACTGTCAGTCTCGCGGGATGGCGATAGTTGCAGCACGACCAGCCTGGAATATATGGCGCGCAAACTTTGCAAACCATGCATTAGTACGGCATTATCGGGGCGGAGAAAAATAACGCCCGACCGGATGGAAAACTCACTCTCACTGGTTCTTGTTCTGCTGGCCACCGCCGTGATCGTGGTGGTGCTGTGCCGCACCCTGCATTTGCCGGTGATGCTGGGCTATCTCACCGTCGGTATTCTGATCGGGCCGCACGCGCTGGCGTGGATCCCCGATGCGGCGGGAACGCAGCATCTTGCCGAGTTTGGCGTGGTGTTCCTGATGTTCAGCATCGGTCTGGAATTCAGCCTGGCGCGCCTGACCGCAATGAAGCGCACAGTGTTCGGTCTGGGTGGCGCGCAGGTTGTGGTGACCTTGCTGCTGGTCATGGGAGTGGCTGTGTTGTTCGGCCTGGATTGGCGAACCGGCCTGGCATTGGGCGGCGTATTGGCGATGTCTTCCACCGCGATCGTCAGCAAGATGCTGGTCGAACGCGCCGAGCTGAATCTGCCCTATGGCCAGCAGATGATGGGCGTGCTGCTGTTTCAGGACATCGCGGTCGTCCCGCTGCTGATCATCATCCCGGCATTGGCGACCAGCGCGGAACACCTGCCTGCCACACTGGCTTTCGCCACGCTCAAGGCGGCGGCGGTATTGCTGGTGCTGCTGGTGTTCGGGCAGCGTGTCATGCGCCCATGGTTTCACGTCGTGGCGCGGCAGAAATCTTCCGAACTGTTCATGCTCAACGTGCTGCTCATCACGCTGGGTCTGGCCTATTTCACCGAGCTGGCGGGGCTGTCGCTGGCGCTGGGCGCGTTTGTCGCGGGCATGCTGATTTCCGAAACCGAATACCGCTATCAGGTGGAAGAAGACATCAAGCCGTTCCGCGACGTATTGCTCGGCCTGTTTTTCGTCACCATCGGCATGAAGCTGAATCTGGGCGAAGTGATAGGCGAATTCGGCTGGATATTGCTGGTGCTGGCCGGGTTGATCCTGGCCAAGGCCCTGATCGTGGCGTTGCTGGCGCGCGCTTTCGAAGGAGATTGGGGAGTGGCGTTGCGCAGTGCGATCGGCCTGGCGCAGGCCGGCGAATTCGGCTTCGTGCTGCTGACCTTGGCGGAAGGCTCGCATCTGCTCAGCGGCGCGACCATGCAAATCGTACTGGCGGCGATGTTGTTATCGATGCTGGCCGCGCCGTTCATGATCCAGTACGGCGAGGCCATCGCGCGGCGGTTTTCTGCTGCCGAATGGACCAGTCGCGCGATGCAGATGCACCAGATCGCCATCCAGAGCATGGGCAGCAGCGGGCATGTCATCCTGTGCGGCTATGGGCGTAGCGGCCAGAAGCTGGCGAGCTTTCTGGAAAACGAAAACCTCAGCTTCATCGCGCTGGATCTGGATTCGCGCCGTGTGCATGAGGCTATCGCCGCAAAAAAGAGCGTGGTGTACGGCGACGCCGCCAAGCGCGAAGTATTGATGGCTGCCGGTTTGATGCGCGCCAAGGTGCTGGTCGTCACCTACAAAGACAAGCATTCCGCACTGGCGATCCTGCGCCATGTCAAGGAACTGCGCCCCGATTTGCCGGTGGTGGTGCGCACCAATGACGATACCCATGTGGAAGCGTTGAAAGAAGCCGGTGCGGCGGAAGTCGTGGCCGAGGTGCTGGAAGGCAGCGTGATGCTCGCCTCGCAAGCCATGCTGATGGCGGGCGTGCCGCTCAACCGCGTGATCCGCCGCGTCCAGGAAAGCCGCGCGCGCCGCTATGCGGTATTCAGCGGTTATTTGCGCACCATGCAAAGCGAGGCCGGCGAAGCGACCGAAAGCCTGCAATCGCGTTTTCTCAGCGTGTTGCTCAAGGAAGATTCAGCAGCGGTGGGTAAGCGATTGCGCGAAGTTGGCCTGGATGCCTTGAACATCGAAGTCAATGCGCTGCGCCGTCGCGGCGTACGCGGCGCGCAACCGAGTGAGGAAATGTTATTGCAGGCAGGCGATGTGCTGGTGCTGCTCGGCCTGCCGGAAGCATTGCAGGAGGCGGAGGCGTGGCTGCATAACGGGTAAGACACGGTCTTGCGGAACCGCAGGTACGGAAAATGCGCGAAAAGTATAGTGGACCCCAAGCCGCGCAGGTAAATCTTGATCTTGCGGCTGCCGTAAAACGGATGCCGCGTGTATTCGGCGTCAATCAGCCCCAGCAACATCAATTCCTGCCCGTCCGGTTTTGCGGCCAAGTGCGGCGCATAAACGGTTGAACGGTTTACCCCTGCCGGTTCGCATTGCCGGGTCAGCGCCAGGGTTTCGGTGGCTCCGACCCATTGCTTGCGCGCTTCTGCAGGCTGATCCCGGACTTTTTTTGAGCCAGTCCAGTTCCATTTTCAGTCGGCCGATCTCGGAATACAGCCGCTCCGGGCTGGCTGACGGGTCGGCAGGTTTCGGGCCGCGCTTCATATCGAACAGGCTGGATGCCTGCGCTTGCAGCTCTTTCTTCCACAGACCGGCTTGCGTCGGATGTACGCCGAACTCCTGGCCAATTTCATTCACGGTCTTGATGCCCCGGATCGCTTCAAGGGCGACCTTGGCCTTGAACTCACCCGTAAAATTCTTGCGCTTCGATTCACTCATTACCTGCTCCTTTTTATAGCAGGTTACCACCTTAATCTATTGTCTGAAAATCGGGGTCCACTATACCCTACGAAATTATTATTGCTTGTAACGCAAATTAGAATTATATCCACGACCGGCTGGCCGCTTGCATATAATACACGGCAGTTAAACGGAGGCATTGAGCAACCAATGAAATTTACCTGCCGGAGGGTACTTTGATTCTCGATTGGAAACGACGGCTCGTATTCTGGAGCGGGGCAATTTGCGTAGGCCTGGTCGCAATCTTGTTTGCAGTCGCCTGCGAGCAGGCGAATGATCTGTTCCACAAGCTGATTGCCATTTCACCTTATCTTCCCCTGCTGATTACCCCTCTTGGGCTCATTCTGATCGTCGTCACTACCCGGAGGTTCTTTCCGGGATCGGAAGGCAGCGGTATTCCCCAAACCATTGTATCGCTTGATCCAAAAGAAAACCAAGGTGTCCGTGATCGAGTGCTTTCCCTGCGCGTCACAACCGGGAAGATCATTCTCACCGTCATGGGTCTTTTCTTTGGAGCATCCGTAGGACGCGAAGGTCCTACCGTGCAGATCGGCGCATCCATCATGCATAGACTGGGCAGTCTTGCCCGCTTTCCCCAACACGATCTGGAAAAGGGGCTGATTCTTGCCGGCGCCGCTGCCGGAGTCGCCGCTGCATTCAACACGCCGCTGGCAGGAATTGTGTTCGCCATCGAAGAAATGAGCCGTTCT
>JANLID010000285.1 GCA_024654105.1 Gallionella sp.
ACCTTGGCCTTGAACTCGCCACTAAAATTCTTGCGCTTATTTTCACTCATCGCCTGCTCCTCAATTGCAGCAGGTTACCACCTTAATTTATTGTCTGAAAATCGGGGTCCACTATAAACTGCTGGGGAGCCGCCCACGTTGATCGTTGCGATGACCGTGTTATTTGTCGTGTTAATGACCGAGATTGTTCCATCGCCATTATTTGTTACGTATGCCCTATTTGTGGTCGGGTTGCTTGTGGTCGGGTTGCCGGCACCGCCCCCACCGCCGCAGCCTGATAGAACTAGGCCAGTCACTGCGATAAACCAAAGTACTCTCTTCATGTTCCGCCCTCCTGTGTAAGAAGCCCAACGTGGAGCTAAGGGGCTGCGCGCTCTTGCGCAGTCCCGCTTGAGCGTAGGGTTAGGGTGTCTGTTGGCTCACCCAAGAACTGAGCAATCTGTTCCCACCGATCACGAAACTGCTCAATGTCAACAAGACGGTTCCGAACGATTTTCCCCCAAGCGTTGTTGGAGTCACGAACCTTGGCAACGTAAGAAATTGGCATGACGTAAAACTCTGGTTCCTTTATTCCGGTGTCACCAGTGCGCTTGGGGCGAGAAAAGCCGCGATTGAGCGCCACAAAAACGACGAAGTCGCAATCGTAGTTGTTAATGATGAAACCATCCCAGTCGGTGCGGTAACGACTCTTGACCTGAACTCGTGCGGTTCGCGCCCTATCGGCATTTGCGGCAATGAGATCGTAGCCCGGAAAATTGACATAGGCTTTGAACGCAACAATACGTTCAAGTAGCAGCCGACCGAGAACGAGAAACTCGGCAGCCTCAGCCTCCAGTTTTGTATCGAGTCGCTTTGCGTCTGCCATTGTCAGGACACCCTAACGTGATGTATACACCGACATCGGTGTATACCCTCTGAAGCTGTGGTGTGGAATTCCACTCATGCTGTCAATCAACTATTTGTTTATTTGATAATAATCCGGTCGGATGCTGTCAAATATGGTGTATGAAAATACACCTTACCCCTGCACCCAAGCCTGCGCCTCATCGTAATCCGTGAACACCTGAATGTCGGCATCCACGAACAGGCGCGACAGCCATGCCTGCCAGGTGAGCCATTGGTCGTCGGTGACCACGGCGATCTTGGTGAAGTCGTGGTTATGTTTGTTGCTGAAAAACTTGATTTCTTCCCAGGCGACATCCACGGTGTAGTCGATCATGCCGCGCAGGTCGAACAGCAGGCTGACCGTGCCGGGCGATTTGAGTTTGTACAGCGATTGCTCTTCAAACATCTTGAAATCGGCAAGGGTGAATTCGCCGAGGACGGCGACGTTGACGAGGCTGTCGGTTTGTTCGATGGTGATCATGATTTTCCTTTTTTGGGCACTTTTTCGGGCTGGTGTTGGGGTGACAGGCGCAAGCTTAGCACACCGCCAGCGATGATGAACGCCATGCCCAGCCAACTGGACAGGCTCAGGGTCTCGTCCCACAGCAGCACGCCGAACAGGCTGGCGAATATGATGGTGCTGTAGGCCAGGCTGCCGACCACCAGCGTCTTGCCGGTGCGGTAGGCGCGCGTCATGGCGAGTTGCGCGAGGGTGCCGGTGCTGCCCAGCCCGAGCAGAATGGCGAAGCCTTGCAGGGTGATGGTGTGCATGGTGTCGAACAGCATCCACACGCTGCTGCCGATCAGGGCGATCAGGCTGAAATAGAACACGATGCGCGTGTCCGGTTCGCCGATCACGGCGAGTTGCCTGATGTTGAGATAGGCGACCCCGGCGAGAAAACCGGAAATCAGGCCGAGCAGGCCGGGCAGCAGTTGGTCACGCTGTAGTGTTGGATG
Source organism: Gallionella sp. (assembly GCA_024654105.1). Taxonomy (GTDB): domain Bacteria; phylum Pseudomonadota; class Gammaproteobacteria; order Burkholderiales; family Gallionellaceae; genus Gallionella. The sequence goes on from JANLID010000285.1 coordinate 1,843, forward strand.
AAGCAATAGCACCACGCCGCAAAATCCAAGCATGATGGCGGCGGTCAGCGGCAAGTTAAATTTATCCTTGAATACCAGCATGGTCAGGATGGTGAGGAACAGCGGCGCGGTGTAGTTGAGCGTGACGGCGGTGGCGAGCGGCAGCACGGTGATGCAGTAGAAGAACAGCGCGAGCGCCACCGAACCGGAAAGGCCGCGCCACAAGTGGTTACGCCAGTGTTGCGTGGCAACGCCGACATGTTGCTGGCGCATGATTATGTAGACCAGCAGCAGGCCGAAAAGCGAGCGGTAGAATACCAGTTCAATATGCGAGAAATGTGCCGCGCCGAGTTTGACGAATACGCTCATGCAGCCGAACAGCAATCCGGCGACCAGCATCCAGGAAGATTTCATGCGGGATTACTCATAGGCTGTTTCTTTGTTATCGCCCTAACCCTGAAAAAACATCTCACCACGAAGAACACTGAGATCACGAAGAGCTTTCATGGAGTTGCATGCCGTTAGCCGTTCACCCGCAAGGTAGCTGAAATTCCTGGAGCAACCATCTGTTCTCCTTCGTGCCTTCGTGAGCTTCGTGGTGAATGGTTGTGGTGTATAAGTAAATGGGGCGCGGATTCTCCCCGAATTTTTTGCATGGGGCAATATAAATTGGCTCAGTCAGAGTGGGTTGGGTAAAATACCAACCTTTCGCAAGCAGAGATTGTCATGGCTGGCCAATTAAAAAAATCAGGGGCGCAAAAAATAGTTGATTTCGAGTCGGCCATGGCCGAGCTGGAGCAGATTGTTGCCGACATGGAAGCGGGCAAGCTGTCGCTGGAAGATTCGCTGGCAGCCTATAAGCGCGGCGCGGAATTGCTGACACTGTGCCGCGCCAAGCTGGAAGACGCGCAACAGCAGGTGAGCGTGCTGGGGAACGGCGTGCTGAAGGATTTTTCCGCCACCGGCGAAGCAGGGCAGGGTTGATGCACATTGATTTTCAAGGCTGGGTGGCGGCCCGGCAATC
>JANLID010000299.1 GCA_024654105.1 Gallionella sp.
TTCGCCATCAATGCCTTCATCTTGGCAGCCTGTCCTGCCGGAACGCCCTCTTTACCAAACGCAAGATCGACCACATGCGCGTAAAAAGTCGTGGCTTCCTTATCCAACCCCTCAATACGCGCAGTACGTCCGGCGGCGGCTTCAGCCCTTAATTTTTCCAACTCGTCGGCCAGCAAATCCCATTGGCCCTGATACCGGTCAATCAAGTGTTCCATTTTCTCCGAGAGGGTTTTGTAAAACGCCGGATCTTCATCAAATTTAACCGTGCAATGCTTGCGGATGGCATGTTCCATCTCGCTGGCCTTGGCTTCCTTATTGTCGCCAGCATGGCGGTTAAGCTGATCGAGAAAATCCTCAGCCAGCAGTTCCACAGGAGGCACTTTTGGATTAATGCCCAAGCTCACCAGATGCTCGTTGACCAGCCGCCTCACCTTGTCGCCCGCATCACCCAAATCCAGGCTCTCGTCCTTATAACGCTCCTTGGTCACGCTCAGGATATAGCCGAAACGTTTGGCCGGAACGCGGTAGGGTTGGGCAAACTCATGGGGCAGAATGATGTCCATGCTCATGAAAAATTTCTTCAGATAAACCTCGAAGTCCGCACGCAGTCTTTCATCTTTCAATGCGGATACCGCGACGTGAACTACGGCAGCATCGGCCTCAACATTACCCAATCTTCCCTGCACGAAATCCTCGATGCCCTTCACCCAGGCAGCCTTGAAGAACTGCACCAGCCGTTGATAGCGCTCATCCAGCACCGGCAACTCTGAAGTGATGTTCTTCAAACCATCCCGCAGCTCCTCCTGCTCATCGGTCGCCGCATAAAGTGTCAACGCCTCGGTGAGATGATTGGCCAGCCCGATGTAGTCCACTACATAGCCGCGCTTCTTGCCCTTGGCCACCCGGTTCACTCGGGCAATCGCCTGTAACAAGGTGTGTTCGCGTATCTTCTTGTCGATGTACATCACTTGCTCGACAGGTGCATCAAATCCGGTAATCAGCATGTCGCAGACAATCAGGAATGCGATACCCGTCAATTCCTTGCTCTCATCATCACGGTCGAAAGGCTTGCAGAAGTTCTCAACCGCGTTCCATGCCTTGGCCTGCTTGCGCGCCTGTGTGACGTAAGCCGCCTCGTTGGTGCCATCGGATGAGATCACCACCACCGCCTTCAGAAAAGCAATCTGCGCGATCAACTCCTGATCGGCCAATTCCTTATCAGGAGCCGCCTTCAACCGCTCCCTCTCAAGACGCTCGGTCAAGGCCGCTTCAATCGCGCTCCGATAGCGTATCGCGGCAAGCTTGGAATGACACACCACCTGCGCCTTGAAACCGTTGGGCAGGATATTGTCGATGTAGTGGTTGACCATATCACGCGCAATCGCGGCTATGCGCTGCTCCGCTTCCAGAATGTCGCCGGTCGCGCCGTACTTCTTCTTGATTGCCAACAGATCGGCCTCGCTGCGCTCGCGGAACAGGTCTTCAAACTTGGTATCGAATTCGTGCTTCTCGTTCAGCGCCGTATCTGCGGTCTTGCCTTCATACAAAATTTGCAGCGTCGCGCCGTCATGCACCGCATCCATCAGCCGATAAGTGTCGATGTATTCGCCAAAGCGCTTTGATGTTTTCTTCCCGCCATGCCGCTCGGTAATCAGCGGCGTACCGGTGAAAGCGATACGGGTAGCGTTGGGAAATGCCTCGAACAGATTGTCGGCAAGGTCGGAGCCTTGCGTGCGGTGCGCTTCGTCTATCATCAGGATGATGCGCTCGGACGTATTCACCACGCCAAAGGTGCTGGACGCAGGCATCGCCAGATAAGTGCCCAGCGCCTCGGCCACATGCGGCGTCAGCGTTTCCTTGCGCTCCTGGAATTTATGCACCATCACCATGTTGATGTCGGAGCTGTCCGTTGCCAGATGCTTGCGCAATGCCTGTGTGTTCTCGATCACATTCACCTTGCCGCCGATCAGCGCGGCAGTCTCGCCAAGCTGGTCTTCCAGGTCAACACGGTCGTTGACCAGCAGTATCTTGTAATCGTTGAGGTCGCGGGAAGCGCGCAACATGCGCGCCACGAACACCATGGTGAGCGACTTGCCCGAGCCCTGCGTATGCCACACCACACCGCTGCGCTCCATCGGCGACGCACCTTGGCGCAAGCGCTCGATGATCTTGCCCGCCGCGCGGAATTGCTGATAGCGCGCCACCACCTTGATGCGTCTGCCTGAATCGGTATCCATGAACACCGCACAAGTACGCAACAGGAGCAACAGGTTTTGCTTGCTCAGCATGCCCTGAATCAGCCGCTGCTGCGGGTTCAGTTTTTTCGCGGCCACATCGCTTTCCGGCCACAGCGTCTTCCATGCGTAGAAGTGCTCCTCGCCCGAGGTGAGGGTGCCGTAGTCCGCCTCTGCACCGCTGCTGCGGATCAGCAACAGATTGCTGTGAAACAGGCGCGGCTCGCCCTCTTTCAGCCCGGCTTCCTCTGTCGCCTCGCGCGCATTGCGATAACGCTGCAACTGCACAAAAGCCTCGTGCATCGGGTTCGCGCAAGTCGGGCTGCCCAGCTTGCACTCCACCACCGCCAACGGAATGCCGTTCACGAACAGCACGATGTCCATAATGATGAACTGCTTCACGCAGCCCGGCGTATCGACGCGGAACTGGTTGATCGCGTGGAACTGGTTATTGGCCGGATTGGCAAAATCGATCAGCTTCACCACCGGGTCTTGCTCCCCGGTCAGCTCGTTTGCATCTACCTGCGCCTTGAACAACAAGGCCTGTATCGCCTCGTTCGCTTCCAGCAGCGTGCGGTTAGGCTGGCGCAAAATCTGGTCGCGCAACTCGTCCAATTGGCGGTCGGTCAGCCACGGATTGCCGTCGCAGGTTACGTTGATGGCGCGCACCGCATTGCGGAATACATCGGGTAGCAACCACTCGCGGAACGAGGCGCGCAGGCTAGGTGCAGGGTCGGATGGGATGATGCCGACACCCTGATCAATCACCGTCCAGCCCAGCGCGGAAAGTTGATCCAGGAAAGGCTTTTCGACGAGCGTGTATTCAGACAAAACAACCATCCTTAACGCTGTAGTTTGGCGGGAAAAATGATGCGCGAAGACTCGCTACGGTTTTTCCCTCATCCCCAACCCTTCCCCCGGAGGTGGAAGGGAGCAAAGCCCCTCTCCCGCCGGGAGAGGGGTTG
>JANLID010000369.1 GCA_024654105.1 Gallionella sp.
CTGCCCCGGCGCGTCCGCCGGTGGAGCACAAGCGGGTATGGGCCAGCCTGGAGAAGACTCCCGAGGAGGTGATCGAGTGAGCATGGTCAGCTATCTTGATGGCAATCGCTGCCGATTTGATCAAGTAGGGTGATGGCGTGGGGGTGATCCCCCGCAGGGAACTTGAACAAACGAACCCTTTGGGGGAATCTCTTATCTGCCAAGAGAAGAGACTTTCAAAGTGTGCCATGCCCTGCTGCAAGACCTCAAGTTTTTTCAGCTGCTGTTTCGGATAGACCAAGAGCTGGCTGCGCAAGCGCGAGCCGGCGGTTGTCTGTTCTGTGACGGCGTTCTCCATTGCGCGGACTACCCGCGAAAGCCACGGGCGTGTCTGTCCGAGGTTCAAGATGATTTCGCTACGCGCTTCAGTTTCTGCTGCAACCTGTGCCGTAAGCGCTGTACTGCGAAGTCGGTACGATTTCTCGGCCGGCGGGTGTACCTTGGGTTGGCCGTGGTGCTGGTATCTGCCCGGCATGCCGGGCAGATACCAGCGGCGGCGAGGCTTGGCGAGGCATTGGCGGTTCCAATCCGCACCCTGGAACGTTGGCGGAATTGGTGGCGCGAGCAGTTCCCGCTGACTCCGCTGTGGCAAGCACAGTGCGCCCGCTTCATGCCCCCGGTCGCAGTTCTGGGCCTGCCGGGAGAATTCCTCCAGCGCTTTGCCGGCAAGACAGAAGAGCCGCTAATGCGACTGCTGCTCTTCCTCGCGCCTCTGAGCGTCCGAGCCCTGATCGCAAACCGAGAGGGGCGGTGATCACCCGCAGAGGATGCAGATAGCCAACGACGGCGAGGGCTTATAGCCTTCAGTCCCTGTTGCGGCACCGCCGGCGCCGCCTCACCGGGAGACCTTGTTGAACACCTTGACCGACCCACCCAAGCGGGATCGCTGGGCGCGTTTGCGCTTCTCAATCATCGGCCCCTTGCTCGCCGCACCGCCCGCGCCGGGCGAACTGTGGTCCGCCTTGCAAGCCCTGGCCGCCAAGTCTTGGCGTCATCCTGTCTCCGGCCTGGACGTGCGCTTTGCCGTGGCAACCCTGGAACGGTGGTATTACGTGGCGCGCTTGGCGCACGATCCAGTCGCGGCACTCAAGAACCGCCTGCGCGGCGACATCGGCCGCTTCCCGAGTATCTCGCCCCAGGCGGTCAAGATCATGGCCGCACAATACCGGGAGCATCCGGGCTGGACGATGCAACTCCATGCCGATAACCTGCGGGTTGCGCTGGCGGCCGCCGATGTACCAACGCCGTCCTACCCCACGATACGGCGCTACCTCAAAGCCCGCGCGATGTTCCGACAAGCCCGTCCCCGGCGTGCCACAGAAGGCGCGCTCCTGGCGCGGGACCGGCTCGAACAACTGGAGGTAAGAAGTTTCGAGGTCGATCACGTCAATGCCCTTTGGCATCTTGATTTCCATCACGCGTCACGCAAAGTGCTCACCCGAACCGGTGCCTGGGTCAAGCCCATGCTGCTCGGCGTCATTGATGATCGTTCGCGCCTGGTCTGCCATCTGCAGTGGTATCTCGACGAGACCGCCGAGAGTCTGGTCCATGGCCTGTCTCAGGCCATCATGAAGCGCGGCCTACCGCGCGCCTTGATGACCGACAACGGTGCGGCCATGCTCGCTGAAGAGACGGTCAGCGGACTGGCCACGCTGGGTATCGTCCATCAGACGACCTTACCCTATTCCCCCTACCAGAACGCGAAGCAGGAGTCGTTCTGGGGGCGCGTGGAAGGCCGACTGATGGCGATGCTCGAAGGCGAAAGTTCGCTCACCCTGGATGCTCTCAACCAGGCCACCCAAGCCTGGGTTGAGCAGGAGTACCACCGCACCTTGCACAGCGAGATCGACGCCACGCCACTGGACCGCTATCTGGCCGGTCCCAATGTCCGGCGTGACTGCCCGGCCAGCGAGGTGCTGATTGCTGCCTTCCGCATCGAAATTCAGCGTCGACAACGGCGTTCGGACGGCACGGTGAGCCTCGAGGGAACGCGCTTCGAGATACCGGCTGCCTATCGGCACCTGGTGCAGGTTCATCTGCGTTACGCCCGCTGGGATTTGACCCGGGTCGATCTGGTCGATGCCCGCGCCGGCCAGATCCTGTGCCCACTACGGCCATTGGACAAGTCAGCCAACGCCGATGGTCAGCGCCGGCGCTTGGCGCCCATGGCGACTGATCTGACGCCGATCGCCACCACCGGTATGGCGCCGCTGTTGCGTCAATTGATCGCCGAGTATGCCGCCACCGGCTTACCACCGGCCTATCTTCCCACACCCGACAAGGACCTCTCATGAATCAGAAACTGCTGGCCCTCTATGGGATGAAATGGAATCCTTTCTCGCCGGAACTGCCGACCGAGGCCTTGTATGTCTCGCCCAGAATCGAGAACTTCTGCTGGCGCATCGAGCAGGCGCTGATCAAGGAGGGCGGCTTTGCTATGATCCATGGCGACCCTGGCACTGGCAAGAGTGTGGCCCTGCGCTTGCTGGCGCAGCGTCTGGCGCGCCTGCCCGATGTCACGGTCGGCGCGGTCAGTCATCCGCAGAGCAGCCTGGCAGATTTCTATCGGGAGTTGGGTGACATCTTCGCTGTGCCGCTCAAGCCCCATAACCGCTGGAGCGGTTTCAAGGCCCTGCGCGAGACGTGGTTCGCGCACATGGAGTCGACACGGCGCCGCCCGGTGTTGTTGATCGACGAAGCTCAGGAAATGAATCCGTCCGCCCTGTGCGAATTGCGCCTCTTGGCCAGCGCACGTTTCGATTCACAGCCGCTGCTGTGCGTGGTCCTGGCCGGCGATGCGCGCTTGATCGAGAAGTTGCGGCGAGAGGACTTGGTGCCTTTGGGCAGCCGTATCCGCACCCGCCTGGCCACCGAGCATGCCAGTCGTGAGGAACTGCTGGCCTGTCTCGATCATGTGCTCGCTGAGGCCGGCAATGCCAGCCTGATGACGCCACCGCTGCGCCATACCCTGTGTGACCATGCCGCCGGCAATTACCGCATCCTCACCACGCTGGCTGCCGAACTCCTGGCAGTCGCCACCCAACGCGATCTGCCCATGCTCGATGAGAAACTGTATCTCGAGGTGTTCGCTCAGCCCGAGCGCGCTGCGCCCCGCCGCGCAGCCTCCGCCCGTTGATCAGGAAGATGTCCATGCGCCCCGACTCCCGCCCCGTCGTCATGACGATCCATCTACCGCCGCTCGCCGATGAGGCAGTCGTAGAAATCCAAAACTTCTTCTCCGAGATCCTTCACCTGCTCGAAGCTCACTACGGAGGGCAGATCCATCGCTTCTACCAGGATCGTTCCTCCGCCAATATCGTTGAGCACAACCCTCGCATCACCCTTGATGACCCGCCCTTCTGATCGACACATCCGTCATCAATGACAATCGCCGGCCAACTTCAACGTCGCCGGCGATTCCATTTCAGACCTCTCGCCACTAACCAGCTGCGATCGTGAACATCAGGCCATCAAATCAGGCGACCACACTCAAATTCCTACTGCTGCCAGTCTGTTCTCGGCAAGGGCCCTAACAGCTTCACAATTCTTCTGACCCAGATGCGCCAACATTTCAAGTATTTCAGCCAACGTAAAGCCTAGCGTCTGAGCCCTCTTGATCTGCA
>JANLID010000371.1 GCA_024654105.1 Gallionella sp.
TATGGGCCAAAAATAAACGGCCACAGCCAAATCGTTGCCGTATGTCCCACTCAGAATCACGGCGAGGATTACGACAGTCAGCAGGTGTTCGCCAACGCCCGCCTGATCGCTGCCGAGCCAACGATGTATGACTATATCTTGAAGAAATCCAGCGAAGGAGACTCAGATGCCGCGCGCATTATCGCCATCACCAAGGCGCAGCCATGATCCACTCCTGGTCCCGCCTCCTCCTGCGCCAAGCCCTAGCCCTGATGGACCATCCGATTGGGATAGCGATATTCGCGTTGTTCGTGATCTGGATTGATTTGGAGGTATGGAAATGAGCAAGAAAGACGCAGAGATTTACCGGAAGGCGGCTAAATATATCGAGAGTTATCCGTATTCATGCGGATATCTGTGTGGCTGTTGTTACGCCATAGACCTATACGACAAAAAGCGCATTGAAGGATACAAAAGCCGCATACAAAATAACTTTGCTGGAGCATTCAAGCCGCGCAATGGGGGAGCCTATTGGTGGAAAGATGAAAGTGATTGGACTAACCCGCGCATTCTCGCCCTCTGTTTTTCCGCCGCAATGGCTGAGAGTGGTGATCTATGACCGCCCTCTATCACGGCCGCGACGTTAAAAACCTCCCCGCCCCACGCGACGACGAGCTGCTCATGACCGCGCTTGCGAGCTTCGTTGTCGGGGCGGGATTTGCGATGTTCGTGCTTTTGATGATGGGCCTTCAATGAGTAACCACGAATCGAGTTCAGCGGCATCGCTTGGCTCCCCGGAACCGCGACGGCCCTCCCTCCGTCCTGCCGGGCTGAGCGGTGCTGCTGGACCCTTAGAGGCAGCATGAACGATAGGCCGATTGGCAAGGGTGATTTAGCGATGGTGATTCGGACACAACCATGTTGCGGATGGGAATCGCCTCTAGGATTTACGTTCACAGTCCAAGCGATACGGTTTGATCCAAATGCCATATGCGGACATTGTAAAAAGAGTTATCAAGCGACTATCGCTTTTGATGGCGCAATTCTGAAAGGCGGTTTTGACGTAAAGCGCCTCAAGCGCATCGACCCCGGCAATATTTCCGAAGATGTGCCAACGAAAGAGGAATTGACGGCATGAACGAAATCTTCGCCCGCGACGAACTTCGCCGCCAAATGTCAACGATGGAAAAGGTTATGGATGAGCGCAACCGTCTATTGCGTAGCCGCTACATCAGCCGCGTCACGGCGCTGGCCGTGTGGATCGGCGTTGCGTGGGTAGCGGCTTATCAGCTTGGCGTTTGGGCGGCGGGGAAAATATGACCCGCGCCGCCGATTTCGCCGTGCTGTGGCTGTGCCTAGCTGTGGCTGTCTGGGCTTTCCTTGTCAACATTGGAGCGATCTAAATGAACATTCTGAATCCCGCTTTCAAGTACACGCCAGCAGCATCGACCGACATACGGAAAACGATTAACAAAGAGCGCAAGCGACTGGCCGAACTGAAAGCCGCTCAGGAAGCAAAAGCAAAGGCGACCACCGTTGAGCAGGAGATCAAGGTGCGTGTGCTGCGGTCATGAGCACCAATGACGGCGGAATCCAGTGGTATCAGCAGACCGGACAACAACAGGAGCAAGAGAATGACGAATCCAGCAGAAAAGCCGACTGGCCTTGCATTACTGCGCGTCCCATTCGAAGCGCACCAGATCAGCAAATTGCCGAAAGCGACGAAGGCGCAAACCGAGGCGGTTAAAGCCGACTACAAGGCCGGTATCAAGTGCGAGGTCTGCGGCGGCTGGCATCATCCGAAGGTGGTGCATCTTGACTACGTTGGACATGCCGCCCTTACAGACAGGCTTTTGGATGCCGATCCCAACTGGAATTGGGAGCCTGTCGCTGTAGGGCAGGGTGGGCATCCTGTGCTTGACGGGGATGGGGGTATGTGGATCAAGCTAACCGTCTGCGGCGTCACTAGGCTTGGTTACGGCGATGCCCAAGGCAAGACTGGTGGGAACGCCGTAAAAGAGCGTATAGGCGATGCTTTGAGGAACGCTGCCATGCGATTCGGAGCCGCTTTGGACCTGTGGCACAAAGGCGACTTGCACATAGAGGAAGAGCCGGTAAAGACCGGACCCGGAGTAATCAAGCCTTCCGATGGTGCTGAGGCCAGAATAGGAGACAAAGCACGCCTATACGCCCTGGATCGCGTCCACAGCAGCATTGTGGACTGCCTGAATGCAGACGCTCCACAAGATGCGGTTAAAGCCGCCAGCACCATAACTGACCCAGATGAACAAGTCTATGTCTGGGGTAAGTTGGACAGTAAGCAACGCTCGCTCATCAAGCGCACGAAGCAAGAAATGGCGCTGAATCCATCATGAGCGCCGTCGGAAATGCAATTCCCTACTCAGGAGAGAACACGGATGCAGATTGGCCTTCCGACGCCGATCAAGCCGCCCTCGAAGAACACTGCAAGGCCATCGCCTTCGAGAACGTTCAGGATGCGGCATGGTGGGAGTGCATGACCGGCGAGGATGATGTCGGCATACCTGCTGCGGCCTGCCTAGCCCGCTGCATGGCGTTCCTTGACCGCGCTTGCAAGGGTGATCTGATTGGCCTGAACGCCATCACAACCGCGCTTTCCAACTTGCAAACGGTAGCGAAGGCAAGAGCCTATAACGACGCACTGACGGAGGAATCATGAGCGACTGGTCACCAATGGGAATGCTGTGCTGGTTACGCGGGCACAAGTTCCGCAGGCTGCGCAAGGGAGAAATTGCGCCGATCCCCGGAGGCGCTTTCAGAAGGTGCGGAAGGTGCGGAGAGTTTAAGGCTGTCAAGGA
>JANLID010000377.1 GCA_024654105.1 Gallionella sp.
GGCAGATAAACGCTATTCGTTAGGCATTTTCAACCATTACTTTGATAGGGAATACCATGAACAAGTTTTTTTCTGGCCTTTTACTTACCGTTGTAACCGTAGCTTCAATTGGGTGCTCAAAAACAAGCAGTCAAGCTAGCGAATTCGTTGGCAATTGGCAAAGTGTCCCGCTTAAGGAGAAGCTTGTATTGGTAATTAAGCCCAATGAAGGCGGGGAAGGTTTTATTGTTAAAACAACACTGAAAGGCTGGAACGAGAATCAACATATTGGTGTTATCAATGGCAAGGCTTTAGTTGTTTCTGCGCCTCTCATCGGGGCAACACCAATCACAATTGAAAATGGCATTCTCCATTTCAATGAAGGTAGAGGTTGTACGCAATGCGATTTGTACGAAAAAGTGAAATAAACCGCCTAACGATTAAGGTTAGATCGTGATCGCGAAGCGAGCCACGATCTGAACCGTTTGTTGGACGAGCCCGGTGGGGCTGCGACAACGCTATGCAAATATCTCTTCAACCTGGCCTCTTTCTGGAAAACCAATACCGCTCAACAGCATCACGCTTTGGTTGATGCCCGAAGCCTGTTGTTCGCGTGGAAATCTGCAAATGGCGGATGTGTTGGCGCGGTGCGCCAGTTCAAGAAGTTCAAAACGCTGGTCGGCTACCTGAAAGGCCTCGACATTGCCGAGTACCGCGTCAGTTTGTGATCGAAGGTGGTATTGTATGCAGCTTGGCACACTGTTGGCACGTCAAAAGAAACAACAATAAGGTAATTACGAACAATCATTCTGGCACAATTCTGGCACAGTCACATGCAAGAATTGCTTGTTTTTAAGTTGACCGCCATATAGCTATATTGCAGTAACTCGTTGATTTGGCGGAGAGGGGGGGATTCGAACCCCCGTTAGGGTATTACCCTAAACACGCTTTCCAGGCGTGCGACTTAAACCGCTCATCCACCTCTCCGGAAGGGCGCGCAGGATAAACCAGAACCAGTTTGGCCGCAATCTAAAAGTGGTTTCTCCACTCGCGCAAGGCAGCAAATACGCCAAGTTCGCTGGTGTCCGCCAAGCCGCGCTGTTGCAGGGTGCGGATCAGTTCCGCCTCAGTGCAGCGCAGGAAGGGGTTGGTGGCTTTTTCCAGCGCGATGCGGGAGGGCACGGTGGGCAGGTTGGCGGCACGCAGTTCTTCTGTAGCGGTAATGCGCTGCCGCACATCCGGGTTGTGCGGTTCACAGGCCAGCGCGAAACGCAGGTTGGCGGCGGTGTATTCGTGCGCGCAATACACGCGGGTGTCGCCGGGCAGTTGCGCGAGGCGTTGCAACGAGTGAAACAGTTGCGCCAACGTGCCCTCGAAGTTCCTGCCGCAGCCTGCGCCGAACAGCACATCGCCGCAAAACAGGATGCCGGGTGCGAGGTAGGCGAGATGGTCATCGAGGTGGCCGGGGATTTCTAGGATGTCGAAGGTGAGTCTGAATGCGTCGAGTTCGAGGCGGTCGCCTTCGCGCAGGTCGCCGGTGATATGTGGATTGTTTTCATGTCGCCGCCCATACACCGGCACGTTGTATACTTCGCGCAATTCCGCGATGCCGCCGGTGTGGTCGGCGTGGCGGTGGGTGCACAGGATGGCATTCAGCCGCAGGCCGCGTGCAGCGAGGAATGCCAGCACCGGTGCGGCCTCGCCGGGATCGACCACGGTGGCGCATTGGTCATTGTGGATCGCCCAGATGTAGTTGTCGCGCAGGGCGGGGATGGCGGTAATGTCGAACACGGGCAAATTGGAAAATAGGCGATGCCGAATTGTAAGTTAACCGCGCAAAGTTTGAGCGAATGGTTCGCCACCGAGCAGGGCAACTATGTGCTGGCGCGCGAGCAGGCATTTTTTGACCGCACGGTGAGCGACATCTTCGGTTACAACGCGCTGCAACTGGGCTTGCCGGAGCATGATTTCCTGCGCAGCAGCCGGATGCCGTTGCGCTTTAGCGCGGGCAACCAGGCGGGCAACTCGGTGCGCCTGTGCTGCACGGAACTGCCATTTCCCAGCGCCAGCCTGGACTTGGTGCTGGTCCCGCATGTTCTCGAATTTGCCGAGCATCCGCACCAGATTCTGCGTGAGGTGGAGCGGGTGCTGATGCCGGAGGGCAGCCTGATCATCAGCGGCTTCAATCCGCGCAGTCTGTGGGGCCTGCGCCGCGCATTGGGCTGTAAGCAGGGTTATCCGTGGAACGGCCATTTCATTGCCTTGCCGCGCCTCAAGGATTGGCTGGCATTGCTCGGCTTTGAGGTGGCAGGCGGGCGCTTTGCTGCTTACGCGCCGCCGTTCCGTCAAGCCAGATGGCTGGAGCGGCACACCTTCATGGAGGCGGCGGGCGACCGCTGGTGGGCGGTGAGCGGCGGGGTGTATTTTTTGCACGCGATCAAGCGTGTGCCCGGGATGCGGCTGATCAAGCCGCAGTGGAATGAGAGGCTGGTGAGCAAGCTGCTGCCGGTCGCACCCAAATTGAACAACAAGATTACGCAGCGTAGTGAGACTGATTCGCAATGAACAAGGATGTGGTGGAAATTTTTACCGACGGCGCGTGCAAGGGCAATCCCGGCGTGGGCGGTTGGGGCGCGTTGCTGTGCAGCAAGGGCAAGGAGCGCGAATTGTTCGGCGGCGAGGCGCATACCACCAATAATCGTATGGAGTTGCTGGCGGCGATCTCGGCGCTGGAGGCGCTGAAACGGCATTGTCATGTGCGCCTGCATACCGATTCCAAATATGTGCAACAGGGCATCAGCGCCTGGATACACGGCTGGAAGCAGCGCGGCTGGAAGACGGCGGACAAGAAACCGGTGAAGAACGAGGACTTGTGGCGCAGGCTGGACGCGCTGGCGGTGCAGCATGACATCGAATGGGTATGGGTCAAGGGGCATGCCGGGCATGACGGCAACGAACGCGCCGACCAACTGGCGAATCGCGGCGTGGAACTGATATCCGAAAAACTTTTGGCCGGACACCCGCAGGAGAACGGCAATGCGTAAGATTGTAGTGGATACCGAAACCACCGGGCTTGATCCCAAGCGGGGGCATCGCATCATCGAGCTGGCGGCAATTGAACTGGATGGGCGCAAGGTGTCGCCGCGTCGCTTCCATCGTTATCTTAATCCAGAGCGCGAGATCGATGCGGGCGCGGCAGCGGTGCATGGTCTGACCTACGAGCGACTGCAGAACGAGGCGAAGTTTGCCGACATTGTGGCCAGCTTTC
>JANLID010000395.1 GCA_024654105.1 Gallionella sp.
CCCAGCCCATCACCACCACGCCGGTGCTGGGCTCAATCTCGGATAAGCGCGTCGTGTTCATCGGCACCGGCAAATATCTGGAAACCGGCGACCTGTCCACGACCCAGGTACAGACCCAATACGCGATCAAGGATGACGATGCGACCACCGCTCTGGTCAACCCGCGCGCGACACTGACGCAACACACCCTGGTCAACGACGAGGGCACGGCTACCCGTACCGGCTCCTCCGGCTCGACTTGTGTTTTTGGACAGGGCTGGTATGTTGATTTCCCTGACAGCAAGGAACGTGTCAACATCGACAGCAAGCTGGTGCAGGGTACGCTGCTGGTTCCTTCGATCGTTCCATCGAGTACGGTTTGCTCGCCGGGCGGGTACGGCTGGCTCAATTTCTTCGACTACAAGACAGGTTGCGCTGTTAATACGGCAACCGGCCTGGCCGCGGAGAAATTTGACTCCACTATCGTCGGTATTAACGTTATCTATATAGAAGGCGACCCCATAGTCTCAGTCGTAACCTCTACCAATCCGACGCCGGAACAACCGAATGAAACAATACCGTTTTCACCAGACTCATCCAATTTTGTTGGAAAACGGGCGATCTGGCGCGAACTGATACCGTAACAAATAACCTGACCTGATATGAAAGCGGCCTGATGGCCGCTTTCATGTTTATAAGTCCCGGAGTAATGACGCCAGCCCTGCGGCAGGCACAACCTCGACATTATCGGCAAGCGGGTAGCCACTCTCTACAGGCGCGACAACATAAGTGTAGTGCAGCTTCAAATCGGCAATTGCTGACCAGAAAGTCGCCAAGATAGCTGATGATGTGCTTTTTCTGCCCGCCGATTTCGACAAAATCCGAACCTTGGCTGATGGTGTCTGCAAGGTGGCAACGGATTGCACCAGTAGAAGTTGCGCAGATCATCTCTTGAATTTGAATATACCATCCTGTATTCTTACGGAACAATAAACGATACTCAAGGAGTAAGAATGCACGCTGCCACCCTCACCGAGAAATTTCAGATTGGCATCCCCAAGGCATTTCGTGATGACTTGGGGCTCAGAGCTGGGCAGCAATTCGTCTTTGTTGCCAAGGGCGATACCATCGTCATGATTCCACGGCGCGACATTAGCGAAGTGCGTGGCATGTTCAAGGGAGCCAACACCGACAATGTGCGTGACCGCACGGAGCGATTCTGATGCACGTAGTTGATACCTGCGGCTGGATAGAATGGCTGACCGATGGCGCACTGGCAGAAAACTTTGCACCCTTTCTGGCTGACAGCGCCAACTTGATCGTTCCAACACTGGTGCAGTTTGAACTCTACAAATGGTGTCTGCGCGAAAAAAACGAAGCCGCTGCGCTGGATGTTATCGGACTTACCGAAGTCTGCTTGGTGCGACCTCTTGATACCCGCATTGCGTTATCTGCGGCAGATATTTCTGTACGATATAAGCTTGCCATGGCAGATGCCGTGGTCTATGCCAGTGCCCTTGCCGCTGTAGGGCAACTACTGACATCCGATGCCCATTTTGAAGGGTTGCCGAACGTGCGCTATTGGCAGAAAGTTACCTCCCTTTAACTTATCCTAAGCCGGACTGACCTTCCCCCGGTTTTTCGCGAGGCTGCTAGAATCACCATTATTTTTTGAATGAGCGAGTCGCCGATATGCTGATCTGGTTTGTCGTTCTCTATTTGCTGGTGTCTGTCGGCATCGGCCTGTACGCCTCGACCCGCGTACACAATTCCAGGGATTTTGTAGTGGCGGGGCGCCACCTGCCGTTGCCTGTCGTCACCGCGACGGTGTTCGCCACCTGGTTTGGCGCGGAGACAGTGCTGGGTGTTTCCGCGACTTTCGTGCAGGAGGGATTGGGCGGCGTGGTGGCCGATCCGTTCGGCGCCAGCATGTGCCTGATCCTCGCGGGGCTGTTTTTCGCCCCGCTGCTGTATCGCATGAATTTGCTCACCATCGGCGATTATTACCGCGCCCGCTACAACCGCACGGTGGAACTGATCATGACGCTGTGCATCATGGTTTCCTATCTCGGCTGGGTGTCCGCGCAAGTGGTGGCGCTGGGGCTGGTGTTCAACCTGGTCAGCGACGGCGCCGTCACGCAACAGGCCGGCATGATCATCGGCATTTCCGTGGTGCTCGCTTACACCGTATTCGGCGGCATGTGGTCGGTAGCCCTGCTGGATTTCGTGCAGATGACCGTGATCATGGCGGCCTTGCTGCTGATTGCCGTGCTGATCAGCGACGATGCCGGCGGGGTGGGTCACGTGGTCATCCAGGCGGAAGCCGCCGGCAAGTTGCAATTGTTCCCCAGCGGCGGCATGGAAGTGTGGATACCCTTCATCGGTGCGGCGCTGACCATGATGCTGGGCTCGATTCCGCAGCAGGATGTGTTTCAGCGCATGACTTCGGCGAAGAATGAAAAGACCGCCGTGCGCGGTACGGTGCTGGGCGGCGTGCTGTATTTTGCGTTCGCTTTCGTTCCGATGTTCCTGGCCTTTGCCGCGACACTGATCGATCCGCAATTCTTTGGCGACATGATCGAGAGCGATTCCCAGATGATCCTGCCGAGCCTGATCCTGAATCACACGCCGCTGATTGCGCAGGTGCTGTTTTTCGGCGCGTTGCTGTCAGCGATCATGAGCACGGCTTCGGCAACCCTGCTCGCACCCTCGGTGATGTTCACCGAGAACATCCTCAAGCACTTTGCGCTCCAGCACATGGGTGACCGGCAGATGCTGCGCACCATGCGTATCATCCTGCTGACTTTCGGTGTGCTGGTGTTGTGGTTCGCGCTGAATTCGGAATCGAGCATCTTTCACATGGTGGAGAATGCCTACAAGATCACGCTGGTCGGCGCCTTCGTGCCGCTGGTGTTCGGCTTGTACTGGAAGCGCGCCAACAATCAGGGCGCATTGCTGTCCATCGCGTTGGGTCTGGGTTCGTGGCTGTCGATGGAGATTCTTCAGCCGGACACCTATTGGCCGCCGCAATTGGTCGGGTTGCTGTTCAGTGTGACGGGGATGTTGATCGGTTCGATGCTGCCCAACATGATGCGTGGCCACCATCACACCCATTCACAAACCTGAGGCATGTCATCTTGCTGTCATAAATTCTTCATATTCTCCCGCTCTTTGATTCCGGGATAACGGCAAAATGACGAGCGCAAAGATTTTGATAGTGGAAGATGAACCGGCGATCCAGGAATTGCTGGCGTTCAATGTGATGCGCGCAGGATTTCAGGCCGTGTGCGCCGAGGATGCGGATAGCATGTGGCGGCAAATACAGGGTCAGACGCCGGATCTGATTCTGCTGGACTGGATGTTGCCGGGCGCCAGTGGCGTGGTGCTGGCCAGGCAATTGCGCAGCGATGCGCGCACCGGCGATATCCCGATTATCATGCTGACCGCGCGCAGCGAGGAATCCGACAAGATATTGGGGTTGGAGTCCGGTGCGGATGACTACATCACCAAACCGTTCTCGCCGCGCGAATTGATGGCGCGCATTCGTGCCGTGCTGCGGCGGCATATTCCGCAGATGCCGGACGAAACGGTTGCGGCAGGCAGTCTGGAACTGTCACCAGCCTCGCACCGCGTGACCGCAAATGGCAGGGCAATAGAACTCGGTCCCACCGAGTTCCGTTTGTTGCATTTCTTCATGACCCATGCGGAGCGGGTGTACAGCCGGACACAATTGCTCGACCAGGTGTGGGGTACTCAGGTATTCGTCGAGGAACGCACGGTGGACGTGCATATTCGCCGGTTGCGCGTCGCGCTGGAGCCATTCGAAATGGACGGGCTGGTCCAGACGGTGCGCGGCAGCGGCTATCGTTTTTCCGTCAGTTAAAAGGAGATGCATTGCAGGACTTCTGGCTCCGTCTGAGCATACCCATCGTGCTGGTCACGCTGTTTGCCTTGCTGCTGTGGGCAGTGTTCTCGGCTATGCCCGCCTTGCTGTTCATGTTGCCGGTGTTGCTGGTGGTGATGGCGCACCATGCCCGGCAACTGTACCGGTTGGGGCAATGGCTGCATGAGGCGCGCCTTGAAACCATTCCTGAAGCGGGCGGTATCTGGGACGAGGTATTTTCCCGGCTGTACCGGATGGTCAAACAACACAACCAGACCAAGCTGGAGCTGGCAGCCGAACTGCAGCATATCGAGCAGGCTACTGCGGCATTGCCGGAGGGGGTGGCAATTCTGAATGAGGCGAATCGTATCGAATGGTGCAACCCGCTGGCACAGCAGCATTTCGATCTCGATGCCGAACACGATCTGATGCAGGACATTACCTATCTGGTGCGTCAGCCGGAATTCATCGGATACCTTCATGAATCCAATTTCAGCGAACCGCTGGTGATGCGCCCGGCACGCCATGACGACATGGTGTTGTCCATCAAACTTATTCCTTATGGCGTGAACAAGCGATTGCTGATCAGCCGCGACATTACGCAACTGGAACGTATCGAGGCCATGCGCCGCGATTTTGTGGCGAATGTTTCGCATGAGCTGCGCACCCCGCTGACAGTGGTAAACGGGTATGTCGAAAATCTGCTGGATATGCCCGATATGACGCGGGATGATGCGCAGCGCGCCTTGCGACGAATGGCCGAACAAACCAAACGCATGGAGAATCTGGTTACCGATTTGCTTACCCTGTCGCGCCTGGAAAATGACCGGAGTGCATTGCGCGAAGAAACCATCGATATGGCGACGCTGCTCAACGAGATTTACCATGATGGGCAGTTGTTGAATGGAGGGGCGCATTCGGTGCATCTGGAGGTGCTGAGCAACGTAAAATTGCTCGGTAATCACGATGAGCTGCGCAGTGCGTTCGGCAATTTGCTCAGCAATGCGATTCGCTACACACCGGCAGGCGGTATAATTTCGCTGCGTTGGACAGAGCGCGCCGGGCAGCCGGTATTTTCGGTGCAGGATAGCGGTATCGGAATTGCGGCGCAGCATATCCCGCGCCTGACCGAACGTTTTTACCGCGTTGATCGCAGCCGATCAAGAGAGACGGGCGGCACCGGACTGGGACTGGCGATCGTCAAGCATGTTGCGATACGTCATCAGGCAAAGATCGAGGTGATAAGCGAGGAGGGCAAGGGCAGCACTTTCGCGCTGGTATTCCCGGCCAAACGGGCGTTGCCGGCAAATGGATAATTCTGATTAAGACAACAAGACAGCAATTCGGGAGAAAAAGATGCAGGATGTAGAGCAAGCCCGTTTCAATATGATTGAACAACAAATCCGCCCCTGCGAGGTACTGGACAGTACGGTGCTGGAATTGCTCAAGCATGTCCGGCGCGAACGTTTTGTG
>JANLID010000396.1 GCA_024654105.1 Gallionella sp.
GATTCCAATCAGGGCGCAGTGATGGAAGAACTGGGCCGCCGCCGCGGCGACCTGCAGGACATGCAGCCGGACGGACATGGCCGAGTGCGCCTCGAATACCGCATCCCGGCGCGCGGCCTGATCGGCTTCCAGTCCGAATTTATGACCATGACGCGCGGCACCGGCATCATGGCGCATGTATTCGACGACTACGCGCCGGTCAAGGCGGACATGCCCGGCCGGCGCAACGGCGTGCTGATTTCCGCAGAGAACGGCGAGGCGGTGGCTTACGCGTTGTGGAAGCTGGAAGACCGCGGCCGCATGTTTGTGTCGCCTGGCGACAAACTGTACGAAGGCATGATTATTGGCGTACATAGCCGCGACAACGATCTGGTGGTCAATCCGATCAAGGGCAAACAACTGACTAACGTGCGAGCTTCCGGCACCGATGAAGCGGTGCGCCTGACCCCGCCGATTCGCCTGACGCTGGAATCCGCCGTCGAGTTTATTGACGATGATGAACTGGTGGAAATTACCCCATTGTCTGTCCGTATCCGTAAACGCTATTTAACGGAAATCGAACGCAAACGCGCCAGCCGTAGCTGACCGGAATGCTGTCGCGTTCATGTTTGATGTGAAAAACGTATTTCACTTCTGCATGTAAGCCATTAGACTTGCAGCATTCGGTTCCGGATGGTTCAGTCATGAACAAAGAAACCCTCGATGTGTTGCCGTCCCATGAACACAAGCTGGCGCTGGACGAAGTTTTGCGCTGGCTGGTGCAGGACGGAATGATTTTGCCCGCAGAGGCAGAAAAACTAGCCAAAAACCATAAGGCTGATCGTGCGTATCCGCTGATGGTCATTGCCGGGCAGCAGTGGCGCAGCGCATTGCCGCCCGGCAAGCTAATGACCATCGAATTCCTCACCGAGTGGCTGGCGCCGCGCGCCGGTATGCCATATTTCCACATCGATCCGCTGCAATTGAATTTCGGCGGCATCGCCAATATCGTTTCCAAGTCTTACGCCGAACGGCTCAAGATCATGCCGGTCAAGATTGGCGAACGCGAGGTGACCATCGCCACCGCCGAGCCGTTTCTCAAAGGCTGGGTGGCGGATCTGGAGCGCATTCTCAATCTTAAAATCAAGCTGGTGCTGGCCAGTCAGGCCGACATCAACCACTACCTGCCGGAAATCTACAGCCTCGCCAACTCGGTGCAACTCGCCAGCAAGGCCAAGGCGGGGCAGGGCATTGGCGTGCAGAATTTCGAGCAACTGGTCGAGCTGGGCAAGAACAAGAATCTGGATGCCAATGAGCAGCATGTGGTGACGCTGGTGGACTGGCTGTTTAAATACGCCTTCGAGCAGCGTGCCAGCGACATCCACCTGGAACCGCGCCGCAATATTGGTATCGTGCGCTTTCGCATCGACGGCGTGCTGCATCAGGTTTACCAGCTTCCCTCCAGCGTAACCAGCGCCATCACCAACCGCATCAAGTTGTTGGGGCGCATGGATATGGTGGAGAAGCGCAGGCCGCAGGATGGGCGCATCAAGACGGTGAGCGCGGACGGTGATGAGATCGAACTGCGTCTTTCCACCATGCCGACCGCCTTTGGCGAAAAGCTGGTGATGCGGATTTTCGACCCGGACATTCTGGTGAAGAATTTTGCCGACCTCGGTTTCACACGCGAACAGACTGCGCTGTGGAACGATTGGACACGTCAGCCCAATGGCATCATTCTGGTAACCGGCCCGACCGGCTCCGGCAAAACCACCACGTTATATTCCACGCTCAAGCAGATCGCCACACCTGAAGTAAATGTCTGTACGGTAGAAGACCCGATTGAAATGATCGAGCCGGCGTTCAACCAGATGCAGGTGCAGCACAACATCGGCCTGAGTTTTGCCAACGGCGTGCGCACCCTGCTGCGCCAAGACCCGGACATCATCATGGTGGGCGAAATCCGCGACGCAGAAACCGCTGAAATGGCCATCCAGGCAGCGCTCACCGGCCATCTGGTGCTGTCGTCACTGCATACCAACGATGCGCCTTCCGCCGTTACGCGCCTGCTCGAACTGGGTGTGCCGGCCTACCTGCTGAATTCGACGCTGCTGGGGGTGATGGCGCAGCGTCTGGCGCGCACCCTGTGCCCGCATTGCAAGGCAACCGGCGAAATCAGCGACGAGACCTGGCAAGAACTGGTTAGCCCGTGGAAAGCCGCCAAACCGACGCGGGTCAATATTGCCACCGGCTGCCTCGAATGCCGCATGACCGGCTATCGTGGGCGCACCGGCATCTACGAGATGCTGCCGCTCAGCGCGGAAATGAAAAAACTGGTGGTCAGGGATGCCGAACTCGCCAGGATCAAGACGTTGGCGCGGCACGAAGGCATGAAACCGCTGCGGCTGAGCGGAGCGGAAAAAGTCGCAGCAGGGCTGACTACGGCGGAGGAGATTATCAAAATCACGCCACCGCTGGATTAGGACATATTTTCATCATTCCGGTCTGAAGGCAGGAGTCCAGACTAATCAAATGGATGGATGCGAAATCAGGCTCGGGTTGGCGATTTTTAGCGGTTCCCATTTGGAATTTCCAGCAACTTTGATACAATCGCGTCCGCTTTTTTAACTTACTACAGTGTGGGAGAAATAAATGTCTATTGAACAACGCGTTAAAAAGATCGTTGCCGAGCAGTTGGGCGTGAACGAATCGGAGGTCAAGAATGAATCTTCTTTCGTCAACGATCTGGGTGCAGATTCTCTGGATACCGTTGAGCTGGTGATGGCGCTGGAAGAAGAGTTCGAATGCGAAATTCCCGATGAAGACGCAGAAAAAATCACCACTGTGCAGCAGGCCATCGATTACGTCCTGGCGCATCAGAAGTAATTCCCTTCTTTTTCTGTTTTTAAAACGGAGTCAGTTTGTCTAAACGCAGAGTTGTCATTACCGGACTGGGGATCGTCTCCCCGGTCGGGGTCGGGATACCCGTTGCCTGGCAGAATATCGTCGCGGGAAAATCGGGCATTTCCAAAATCACCCGCTTTGATGCGAGCCAGTTCGCCTGCCAAATCGCCGGTGAGGTGAAGGATTTTGACGCTACCCAATACATTCCAGCCAAGGATGCGCGTCGCATGGATCGCTTTATCCATTTCGGCCTGGTGGCCGGCATGGAGGCATTCAAGGATTCCGGCCTGGAAGTCACCGAACGAAACGCAGAACGTATCGGCGTGAACATCGGCTCCGGCATCGGCGGCCTGCCGATGATCGAGGAAACGCACAAAGATTTTCTGGCCGCGGGGCCGCGCAAAATCTCGCCGTTTTTTATTCCGGGCACGATCATCAACATGATTTCCGGCAACCTGTCGGTCATGTACGGGCTGAAAGGGCCAAATCTGGCGATGGTTTCAGCCTGCACCACCGGGACGCACTGCATCGGCGAATCGGCGCGCATTGTCGAATATGGCGACGCGGACGTGATGATTGCCGGTGGAGCCGAAGCGACGATTAGCCCGTTGGCGGTGGGTGGCTTCGCCGCCGCGCGTGCGCTCAGTATGCGCAACGATGACCCTGCCACCGCCAGCCGCCCATGGGACAAGGATCGCGATGGCTTTGTGATCGGCGAAGGCGCCGGGGTGATGGTGCTGGAAGAATATGAACACGCCAAGGCGCGCGGAGCGAAAATTCACGCGGAACTGGCCGGCTACGGCATGAGTGGCGACGCTTACCACATCACCGCGCCGGATACGGACGGCCCGAAGCGCAGCATGCTGAATGCGCTGCGCAACGCCGGTCTGAACCCGCAGGACGTGCAGTACGTCAACGCGCACGGCACTTCGACGCCGCTGGGCGACAAGAATGAAACCGATGCGATCAAGCTGGCGTTTGGCGATCACGCCAGCAAGCTGGTGGTGAACTCCACCAAGTCGATGACCGGCCATCTGCTCGGTGGTGCGGGCGGAATCGAGTCGGTATTCTGCGCCTTGGCGGTGCATCACCAGATTTCTCCGCCGACCATCAATATCTTCGAGCAGGATCCCGAGTGTGACCTGGACTACTGCGCGAATGTTGCGCGCGAAATGAAGATCGATGTTGCGGTAAACAACAACTTCGGCTTCGGCGGAACCAACGGCTCGCTGGTGTTCCGCAGGGTTTAGTGCTCTGCATCCTTAAAACGGAATTTAAACCACGAAGACCACGAAGGACGCGAAGAAAAACCGGTGGTTGCTTGAAAAATATCGACCAGCCAGCAGGTGAATAGCCAACCTTATTCAATCCCATGAAAAATCTTCGTGATCTCTGTGCCCTTCGTGGTGAAGTGTTTTTTTCCGGTTGACTGCGATGCTGGTCAACGGAGTACCCGGTAACACGATCAGCATCCGCGACCGCGGCCTGCTCTATGGCGACGGGGTGTTCCGCACCCTGCGTGTCACCCAGGGCAAGGCGCTGCACTGGTCCTTGCATTACCTAAAACTGCAACATGACTGCGCCAAGCTGGGCATCACCTGTCCGGACGAGGCGCTGCTTTGCGCCGAGCTGGATAAAGTGCTCGTGCAGCATCCGGACGGCGTGGTGAAGCTGATTGTCACGCGCGGCGAGGGTGCGCGGGGTTACACGCCGCCCGCCGGTGCGGCGCCCACGCGCATCTGGGATTTCTCGCCTTTGCCGGACTACCCTGCGGAATGGGCGACGCAAGGCATCAAGGCGCGCGTATGCAGTTTGCGCCTGCCCGCGCAGACCCGCCTGGCCTGCGTCAAGCATCTCAACCGCCTGGAAAACGTGCTGGCGGCGGCGGAGCTGAACGATGCGCAACGGCATGACAGCCAGCTCGCCGAAGGGCTGTTGCTGGATGCCGAGGGGTATCTGATCGAAGGCATACGCAGCAACCTGTTCCTGGTAGTGCAAGGGCGGTTGGTCACCCCAGACTTATCGCGTTGCGGCGTGGCGGGGATACAGCGCGGACGGGTCATGGCGTGGGCGCTGCAGCATGGCGTCACGCTGCAAGTGCGCGATGCCGGGCTGGAAGAGGCGCTGCATGCCGACGAGTTGTTCATCGTGAACAGCGTCATCGGGCTATGGCCGATACGCGAGCTGGAACAACGCCATTGGAGCCATTTCCCGGTTGCCGCGCAAATCCGTCATGGCCTCGACCGGCAGGACGCATGATGCGACGGCTAGCTATATTGCTGATTGTGCTGGTGCTGCTCGCCACGACCTGGCTGGGTTACTATGTGCATCACCCGCTGACCCTGCCCGCCACGCCATTTGAATTTACGTTGAAGCAGGGCAGCAGCCTGAAAAGCGTGGCCCGGGAAATGAAACAGGCCGGATTACTGGGGCAGGCCTGGCCGTTTGTCTGGCTGGGAAGGCTGCACGGCAGTTCGGGGCAGTTGAAGGCAGGTCAATACTCGCTGGATCGCGACGTTTCACCGATGGAGCTATTGGAGATCATCACCCGAGGTGAAGTCATTCAGCGCCAGACCAGCATCATCGAAGGCTGGGCGTTCAGGCAGTTGCGCGCCGCGCTGAATGCCAACCCTGATATCGTGCATGACACGTTAAATCTGACCGATACAGAAATTCTGCAGCGCATCGGTGCGACAGAAAGCCATCCCGAGGGCTTGTTCTTCCCAGACACCTATAAATTCGCTGCCGGCAGCAGCGATCTGGCGATACTCAGGAGCGCCTACCAGACCATGCAGCAACGACTGCAGGAAGTCTGGGAAACGCGCGCACCGGATTTGCCGTTGCAGACCCCCTATGGGGCGCTGATCCTGGCCTCCATCGTGGAAAAGGAAACCGGCACAGCGGATGATCGTGCCATGATTGCCGGCGTGTTCGTGAATCGTTTGCGTGGGGGAATGCTGTTGCAGACCGACCCGACCGTAATTTACGGCCTGGGCGAAACGTTTGACGGCAACCTGCGCAAACGCGACTTGCTGGCCGATACCCCGCATAATACCTATACACGCGCAGGGTTGCCGCCGACCCCGATTGCGCTACCGGGGCTGGCCGCATTGCAGGCGACCTTGCACCCGGCAAAGACCGACGCGCTATACTTCGTGGCGCGCGGTGACGGCAGCTCGCAATTTTCTGCAACGCTGGAACAGCACAACCGGGCAGTTAATCGTTTTCAGAAATAACTGCTGCCGGGCAGCATGATGCAGAGGTTCTTCATGGCAGCGAGGCCGGCAAACAATTCACCTCCTGCGCTTTTGGTATTCCAGCCAACACGCTACGCCAAGAGGATGTTTTGTACAATCACCGCCTATCGTGACTCAGGTTCAAAGGAGGTGCGCCCATGTTGGTTCTTGAAACGACCGCATCCATTGCCGAATCCTCAGCGGCCCGCCGGAAAGCGACTGGGAAATATTGTCCTGATGCTCATCCTCGATACTCACGCCATCTACTGGTGGGTCAACCGCACACCTGACAAGCTTGCGACAAGTGTCAAATACAGCCTTGACGATATATCAAAATTGATTTAGTTTGGCGGCATGAACGGAAACGACATCATCAAGCGGCTGAAGGCCGAGGGTTGGCGCGTAAAGCGAATTCGCGGTAGCCACCACATGATGGAAAAAGGTGGTCGGGTCATACCGGTTCCCGTTCACGGCGCTGCCGACATCGGCAAAGGACTGTTGGCCGACATCGAGCGGCAAACCGGCGTTAAATTGAAGTAAGGAAAAACCATGGACATCCGTTACCCCGCAATCTTTGAGCCGCAAAAACCCTCGGGATTTTTTGTACATTTTATTGACATCCCCGAGGCCATCACCCAAGGGGAAACCAAGGATGAGTGCGAATTCAACGGCGCGGAAGTGCTTTCCCTCATCCTGGAAGAATACATCGAGTCCGGACGGGAGACTCCCTTGCCCACGCAACGCGTCAAAGGGGCGCATTACCTCGCACCGGATGCCAAGGTGCAGGCGGCGTTATTGGTGCGGCTTGCGCGTGGCGAGCGGTCATTGGCCGAAGTGGCGCGCGCACTGGAAACCTCATGGCCCGCCGCCAAAAGACTGGAAGACCCGCGCCACTATCCTACGTTGAAACAACTTGAAAAAGCCGCCGCCGCGCTGGGCAAGAAACTGGTGCTGTCGTTTGAGTGAGAGGTTATTCGAGTCGCTCCCCAGGTTGCCACTCTGAAGAAGTGCCAGTCGATCCGCTCCTCTCCCTTCAAGGGGGAGGTTGGGCGGGGGGTGGGGTCACCAGCGCTATAATCCATTCACCCCAGCCCTCCCCTTGAAGGGGAGGGAGCAGTGCGTACCAGAACGGCTAAAACAACTTGGGATACGAACATGAGCAAGAAAAACATCGGTAGCAACTTTGATGAATTCCTGTCCGAAAACGCTACGCTTGACGAAGCGACCGCAATCGCCGTCAAGCGCGTC
>JANLID010000008.1 GCA_024654105.1 Gallionella sp.
CGCTGCTCGCGGACGCCGCGACACGCGCCCGTCTCGCAGTCCGCGATTTGCAGCAGTGTCTTGGTCCCGCCGATGTCGCCCGCCAGCACGCGCATTGCCATTCATCCTTGGTGTCGCGAACAGGACATCACATTGTGGGGATGATGGCAAGATTGTTATACTGCCAGGCATCAAGCCGGGGTGGCGGAACTGGTAGACGCGCCAGACTCAAAATCTGGTGGTGGCGACACCGTGTCGGTTCGATTCCGACCCTCGGTACTCTTCAAATCAAGGGGCTACAGCGATGTGGCCCTTTTGATTTTTAGCTCCGTTCCCCCCATGTGCCAGCAAGTCAATGACTGAAAGACATATAGCAGGCTAATTTAGACAGCAGTTTTCCAACATAAAACCGAAACCAATAATGCGCCCAACACGTGACTAGCGCGGTGGCAACGATTTTCCACTCTTAAGCAGATGCTCGAACTCGGCAGCTGGCTGCGGGGGGCTGAAGCAATAGCCCTGCATTAAATCGCAGCCCCGAGCGCGCAGGAACTCGAGTTGCTCAGGGGTCTCGACACCCTCGGCGACCACATGGATGTCCAGGCTGTGCGCCATGGTGATAATCGCGGTGACGATCGCCGCATCGTCCGGATCGGTGGTGATGTCGCGCACGAACGACTGATCGATCTTCAGGCTGTCGATGGGAAACCGCTTCAGATAGCTCAGCGAGGAATAACCCGTGCCGAAATCATCAATGGCGAGACGCACGCCCATCGAATTCAAAATTTGCAATGTTTCAACAACCTTCTCCGCATTTTTCATGATGACGCTCTCGGTGATCTCGACCTCCAGGAAGCCCGGCTCCATGCGGGTGTCCCGCATTACACGGCGGACCGTCTCGATCAGATCGCTGCCATTGAACTGCCGTCCGGAGATATTCACCGCCACGCGCAACGGTGACAGTCCCGCCGCGCGCCAGGCATGATGCTGTACGCATGCAGTGCGCAGTACCCACTCGCCCACCGGAACGATCAAACCGGTTTCCTCCAGCAACGGAATAAACTCCACCGGCGGAATCAGGTCCGATCCGGGGCGCTGCCAGCGGATCAACGCTTCGGAGCCGATGATGGCCCCGCCGTTCAGATCGATCTGGGGCTGATAGTGCAACACGAACTCCTGCCGTTCCATGGCGCGTCGCAGTTGGGTTTCCAACTCAAGCCGTTTCAGAGCGTGGGCATTCATGTCCGCCTGGTAAAACTGGCAAGTGTTGCCGCCCTGCTGCTTTGCGCGGTACATGGCGGTGTCGGCGTTCTTCATCAGGATTTCTGCATTGTTACCGTCGTTCGGGTAAAGGCTGATGCCGATACTGGCGGCGATGAAAAATTCATGGCCGTCGATGATAAACGGCGGCGCCAGGGCCTCCAGGAACTTCTTGGCGATGGGGGCAACATCGCCGGGTGACGCCACGTCATCAAGGAAGACGGCAAATTCGTCTCCGCCGAAACGCGCAATGGTATCGCCCTCGCGCACACAGGTTTGCAGGCGCGCCGCCAGTGCCTGGAGCAATCGATCCCCGGCCTCGTGGCCCAGGG
>JANLID010000010.1 GCA_024654105.1 Gallionella sp.
GACGCGCAGCATGATCATCTTCGGGCAGGGCGCGATCCGCTGCCATCCCTACGTGCTGAAAGAAATTGCGGCGGCGCATGACCGTGACCGCCAGCGCGCCCTGCATCAGTTCGACGAAGCCTTGTTCGGACATATCAGTTTTACGCTGAGCAATGCAGCACGCAGTTTTGTGTTCAGCCTCATTAACGGGCACGGCATCCCGGTGCCGCCAGGCGATGAAACGCGCCGCCACTACCAGCAACTGACGCGCTTTTCCACGGCATTCGCGTTGAGCGCGGATGTGGCGATGGCAGTATTGGGCGGCTCGCTGAAACAACGCGAGAAAATTTCCGCGCGTCTCGGCGATGTACTGAGCATGTTGTATTTGTGTTCGGCAACACTGAAACGCTTCGAGGATGACGGCCGCCCTGCCGAGGATCTGCCGCTGCTGCACTGGGCGATGCAGGATGCGTTGCATAAAATCCAGCAAGCCTTCGACGGCGCGATCCGGAACTTTCCGAACGCTCCGGCGCGCTGGATATTGAGCGCGCTGATTTTCCCGCTTGGAATGCGACTGTCCCCGCCCGCCGATCGTCTCGACCATCAAATCGCCACGCTGCTGATGCAGCCCGGCGCGGCGCGCGATAGGCTGACGGCCGGAATCTATCTGCCGGCCGACGAACAGGATGCGGTAGGCGCGCTGGAATCGGCGCTAGTCAGCACGTTGCTGTGCGAACCGTTGCAGGCCGAACTGGAAAAGGCGCACCAGGCTGGCAAGCTGAGTGCATTGGAAGAATTGCCGCGTATCGCCGAGGCGCGCGATAAAGGCATCATCAGCACGGAACAGGCGTTGCAACTGGAGCGCGACTACGCGCTGCGCCGCAAGGTCATCATGGTGGATGATTTCGCGTCGGATGAGCTGCGGGCGGGGCGGTGATGAAGAAAAACTTTTTATCCGCAGATTACGCAGATTTCACAGATTGTTTTGCGAAACGAAACAAGGCGGCGTTTCCACGGTTTTTAATCTGTGTGAATCTGCGTAATCTGCGGACGCGATGTTTTTGAATCTGTTCTCGGTTAGTTTAAGGAAAAAAGATGCAGTCACAGCAAGATGATGTCATCACCCCGCAGCAGGCGGGCACGCTGTACGGTTTGTTCGTGGAGCGCGCGCACCGCTCGCCGAACAAAGTGGCGTACCGCCATTTTCAACAAAACTCATGGCGCGACATTACCTGGCGCGAGATGCTCAGCGAAGTGGCGCGCTGGCAGGCAGCGCTGGCAGGCCTCGGCTTGCAGCGCGGCGACCGCGTCGCGATCATGTTGCGCAACTGCCCTTACTGGATGATGTTCGATCAGGCGGCGATGTCGCTGGGGCTGGTGGTGGTGCCGCTGTATACCGTGGACCGGCCGGACAACCTCGCCTACATCGTCAACGATGCCGATGTGAAAGTGCTGCTGTTCGAAAACGCCGAACAGTGGCAGGCCTTGCGCACAGTGCGCGACCGGCTCGGCGGCGTGAAGCGCTTCGTAAGCATCGACGCGCTGCGCAACGGCGTCGAGCCGCGCCTGAAATCCATCGCGGAATTTTTGCCGCCCACGGCGCAGTTACAAGCAGCCAAACCCTGCGAGATGAACGAGCTGGCCAGCATCATTTACACCTCCGGTACTACCGGCAAGCCCAAAGGCGCGATGCTGAGCCACGCGAACATGCTGACCAATGCGCACGCCTGCCTGGATACTTTCACGGTGCATGGCGACGATTTGTTCCTGTCCTTCCTGCCGCTGTCGCATACTTTCGAGCGCACGCTGGGTTATTACCTGCCGGTGATGACCGGCTCCACGGTCGCCTTCGCGCGCTCCATTCCGCAATTGTCCGAGGATTTGCAAACCATCCACCCCACCATCCTGATTTCCGTGCCGCGCATCTACGAACGCATGTATGCAACGCTACGCGCCAAACTGGACGAAGGCTCGCCGCTCAAGCGCAAGCTGTTCCGCCTGGCGGTGGAAACCGGTTGGGCGCGTTTCGAGCGCGAACAGGGACGCGGATCATGGAAGCCGACGTTTCTGCTCTGGCCGCTGCTGCAAAAACTGGTGGCGCAAAAAATACTCGATAAATTGGGTGGGCGGCTGCGCGTGGCGGTCAGCGGCGGGGCGGCGCTGGCACCGGAAATTTCACGGGTGTTCATCGGCATGGGATTGCCGGTGGTGCAGGGCTATGGTCTGACCGAAACCGGCCCGGTGATCAGTGGCAACCGCCTGGAGAATAACTACCCGGACAGCGTCGGCCAGCCGATCCGCGACGTGCAGGTAAAACTTGGAGAGCAGGGCGCGCTGCTGGTGAAGGGGCCGAACGTGATGCTGGGCTACTGGAACAACCCGGAAGCGGCGCGCGCCATGATCGACGGCGACGGCTGGCTGAATACCGGCGATATCGCGCACATTTCCGAGACCGGGCACATTTACATCACCGGGCGCATCAAGGACATTATCGTCATGTCAAACGGCGAAAAAGTCCCGCCGACCGACATGGAACTCGCGCTGCTGCACGACCCGCTGTTCGACCAGGTAATGATATTCGGCGAGGCACATCCGTACCTGGTTGCGCTGGCGGTACTTAATAATGAGGCGTGGCAGCATTTTGCGCGGGAGATCGGCATTCGCGCCGACATGCCGGAAACGTTGACCGACAGCCGCGTCAAGGCCAGGATACTGCGGCGCGTCGCGCGCAATTTGCGTGGTTTTCCGGGTTATGCCAAGGTGAACCGCGTGCTGCTGCTGCGCGAGCCGTGGAGCATCGAAAACGGCCTGCTGACGCCAACCCTGAAGATCAAGCGCGCCGAAATCGCGCAGCAATTTGCCGGGCAAATCAAAGAACTTTACGAGAGACGTTAGCTGAATACATGATGGTTAACGAAGATCGCAAGATTCCTCACATTCGTTCTGAATGACAGGGTTTGCAGTGTCTATGGAGTTTTCATGAACGCGAATTTTCAGCGGACGTAGGGTGCATTCCATGCACCAAACACGCAGCAAACCTGCATGGTGCATAAAATGCACCCTACGAAACCAATGCATAATGGGAACAATAACCGAGAGGTCGTTATGAGCACGAATTTCCACGTATGCAAGGTGGCGGTGCTGGGCGCCGGAGTGATGGGTGCGCAGATCGCCGCACACTTGGTCAACGCCAACGTGCCGACCATTCTGTTCGACCTGTCGGCGCGCGAAGGCGAACCGAACGACATCGTCAACAAGGCACTGGACAGCCTGAAGGAGCTCGACCCCAGCCCGCTGGCCAGCCCGTCGCGTATCAACTTCATCACTGCGGCGAATTACGACCAGCATATCGAACAACTGCGCGATTGCGACCTGGTGATCGAGGCAATCGCCGAGCGCATCGACTGGAAGTCCGACCTGTACCGCAAGGTCGCGCCCTATCTCGGCGAGCGCACCATCTTCGCCAGCAACACCTCCGGCCTATCGATCAACCAGCTCGCGCAGGCGTTCCCGGAAAACCTGCGCCACCGCTTCTGCGGCATCCACTTCTTCAACCCGCCGCGCTACATGCACCTGGTCGAGCTGATTCCCTGCCGCGAGACCGAGGAGCCGCTGCTCGACCAACTGGAAACTTTTCTCGTCTCCACGCTCGGCAAGGGCGTGGTGCGCGCCAGGGATACGCCCAACTTCATCGCCAACCGCATCGGCGTGTTCTCCATGCTCGCCACCAAGCACCATGCGGCAGCCTTCAATCTTGGCCTCGATACTGTGGATGCGCTTACCGGGCGCTACCTCGGCCGCCCCAAGAGCGCCACCTTCCGCACGCTGGACGTGGTCGGATTGGATGTCTTCGCGCATGTGGTCAACACCATGCGCGAGAACCTCACCGGCGACCCGTGGCACAAGCATTACGAGTTGCCCGGCTGGCTCAACCGACTGGTCGAGCAGGGCGCGCTCGGGCAGAAAACCAAGAAGGGCATCTACCAGAAAATCGGCAAGGAAATCCACGTGCTCGACCTGCACACCGACGCTTACCGCCTCTCCGACAGCAACATCGACGACGGCGTGAAAGACATCCTGCGCGAACGCGGCTGGGCGAAGAAGCTCGCCGCATTGCGCGCCAACCCGCACCCGCAGTCGCAGTTCCTGTGGGCGACGTTCCGCGACGTGTTCCACTACTGCGCGCTACAACTGGAGCATATCGCCAACAATGCGCGCGACCTCGACTTCGCCGTGCGCTGGGGCTTCGGCTGGGACAGCGGCCCGTTCGAGATATGGCAGGCGGCAGGCTGGCAGCAAGTCGCGGGCTGGGTCGCCGCCGACATCGCGGCAGGCAAGGCCATGTCCGACGCCCCGCTACCCGCCTGGGCCGCCGACCCGAACCGCACCGGTATGCACACTGCGCAGGGTTCCTTCGCACCTGTAGGTCGGGATTCATCCCGACTTGCTGACAAAGCTGTCGGGATGAATCCCGACCTACAAAACCCACAGCAAGCGGACTATCAACCCCGCTCTCAACTCCCCGTCTACCGCCGCCAACTCTTCCCCGACCGCCTGCTCGGCGAACCAGTGCACTACGGCGAGACCATCTTCGAGACCGATGACATGCGCCTGTGGCACACCGGCGACGATATCGCCATCCTCAGCTTCGAGACCAAGATGCACACGATCAGCAACGAAGTGCTGGATGGCGTCCTGCGCGCAGTAGATGAAGCGGAGCTGCATTTTTCTGCACTCATCCTGTGGCAGACCGAGCCGCCCTTCTCGGCAGGCGCCAACCTGCTGCAACTGATGCAGGGCGTGCAGGAAACCGGCACCGCGCCGACCACCGGGCTGCTCGACAAACTCAAAGGCGCGGCGCAGCGCGTGAAATACACCATTGCGGGTGGCGGCGGGTTAGGCGGAATCGTCAATGCCGCCATCGGCAACGTCCCATACGTCGAAGATGTGGTAGCGAAATTCCAGCAAACTTCGCTGCGCCTGAGATATGCGCAGATACCCACCATTGCCGCACTGGATGGCCTGGCGCTTGGCGGCGGCTGCGAGTTCTCCATGCACTGCACGCGCATCATCGCCACGCTGGAGAGCTACATCGGTCTGGTCGAGGTCGGCGTCGGCCTGTTGCCTGCCGGCGGCGGCTGCAAGGAAATGGCCATGCGCGCCGCACAAAAGGCGAGAGGAGGCGATGTCTTTCCGCACCTCAAGCGCTACTTCCAGCAAATCGCCATGGGTGAGGTCGCCAAGAGCGCCGAGCTGGCGCGTGACATGGGCTATTTGCGCCCGTCCGATCGCATCGTATTGAACCGTTTTGAATTGTTGCATGTGGCGAAAGCAGAAGCGCGCGCACTGACCGCTACCGCTTATCGCCCTCCGCTGCAACCCGGACAGATCCCCGTGGCCGGACGCACCGGCAGCGCTACCCTCAAGGCCGCGATGCTCAACCTGCTCGAAGGCGGCTTTATCTCCGAACACGACTATCAAATAGGCTGCCGCATCGCCAAAACGATGTGCGGCGGCGACGTGGACGCGGGCAGCCTGGTGGATGAACAATGGTTACTCGATCTGGAACGGCACAATTTCATGGAACTCATCACCACCGAAAAGACGCGGGCGCGCATCGAGCACATGCTGAAGAACGGGAAACCGCTAAGAAATTGATTGCGGCATATTGAATGTGAGTGATCCTGAAATTGCCTGGATCGAGATGGACATCATGCGTACATCAAACAAGCTATTGATATTGTCATTGGTTTGTACTGTATGGCTGCCAGCCGGAAACGCCCGCGCAGCCGCCTGTTGTGTCAGCTCCCGCAGCGCAGGTTGTGCAGCCTGCCGCAAGCGAAGCCGCAACGGAAGAAAATGTACCTCAGTCGACTATTGCGGAAACGCCGGTACAACCAGCCCCGGTTCAGGTAATTGACGCGCCGGCAGCAAAAGCCGATCCTGTCCCGGTCGCTGCCGAAGTTAAACCGGTATTGCCTTCCGAGCCTGTTGTATCCGAAGCGGATCGCAAGATATTGGCAAAACTTGTGCTGTCTTCCAAATAAGCTGTCAACGCCACGAAACAGGTTTGCGTTAATACCTTGCCGTCCAAAGAAGTCGGTTGGCAAAGCGGATGGAGTTGTTTAGAATCGGCGGCGAAGGGAAACCTTCACGTTGTTATTGTTTGAGGTGTTTTAATCACAAAACGGAGAGAATATGAAATTTACGATTGTAAGCATGATTACAGCGGCAGGTTTGTTGGTCGCGGGTAGCGCGTTGGCAACCGATATGCCGGCAGTTGCCAAGAAAAACAACTGCGTCGCCTGTCATGCAATTGACAAAAAGGTAGTTGGCCCATCTTGGGCCGACGTTGCCAAGAAATACAAGGGCGACGCAGGTGCTGCGGCACATCTGGACGAAAAGATTAGCAAGGGTGGCAAGGGTGTGTGGGGTCCGATGCCTATGCCTCCTAATCCCAAGATTACCGCTGAGGAAAGGAAGGAACTGGTCGACTTCATTCTTGGTTTGTAAACACAAGTTGGAACGACCCTCAAAAAAGCCGGCGCAAGTCGGCTTTTTTGTTATCTGACGATGCGGTTTGCCGCCGGACAAAAAACTTGTCTCTTGAGTCCGCATGCAGTTCAAGGTTTAATCCGCATCTGCGGCTTTCAACCGCATAACGATAAACAGGGAGAAGTCATGAATTACCCCCGTTCGGCCTGGTTGTTGCCGCTATTGCTGCCGCAGCAGGCATTGGCCGCCGATGTTGCTATCGACGCGTTGTTCGGTTCGATCAACGATTTTCTGGCGCAAATCATCTTTTTCGATGTATTTCCGGGCGAAACGGTGATGCCGTTCATCGTCGCCTGGCTGATCGTGGCGGCGGTATTCCTTACACTGCGCTTCAATTTCGTCAACCTGCGCATGATGCGCCATGCGTTCAGGGTTCTTCGCGGCAAGTACCGCACTGCCGGCGACCAGGGCGAAGTGACTTCCTTCCAGGCTCTGTCCACCGCGCTTTCCGCTACCGTCGGGCTGGGCAACATCGCCGGTGTGGCGATCGCCATTTCCATCGGTGGCCCGGGGGCGACGTTCTGGATGATCGTCGCCGGATTTCTGGGAATGACCACCAAATTCACCGAGGCCAGCCTTGCGCAGATGTATCGCGAGATGCGCCCCGACGGCAGGCTGATGGGCGGCGCAATGGAATACCTGTCAAAAGGATTGGCCGAGAAGGGAGCGCCGCGCCTCGGCAGGACGCTCGCCATCATGTTTGCCATTTTCACCATCCTCGGCTCGTTCGGCGCGGGCAGCGCGTTTCAGGTCAGCCAGTCGATGGGAGCGGTACAGGAACAGATTCCGTTCTTTCGCGAGATGCCCATCGCCTATGGCCTGCTGATGGCGGTTGCCGTCGGCTTGGTCATCATCGGCGGTTTGCGGCGGATCGCCCATGTCGCCGAGGCTGTCGTGCCGACCATGGTTATCATCTATGTGAGCGCCTGCCTGTGGATCATCGTCAGTAACGCCGCCCTGGTGCCCGATGCATTGAGCAGGATCGTCATTGGGGCGTTCTCGCCGATCGCCGTTGCCGGCGGCTTTGTCGGGGCGCTCGTGCAAGGTTTCAAGCGCGCCGTATTTTCCAGTGAAGCCGGCCTGGGCTCGGCTGCCATCGCGCACTCCGCCGCATCGGTGAAATATCCGGTGCGCCAAGGACTGGTCGCCCTGTATGAACCGTTCATCGACACCGTGGTGATCTGCACCATGACCGCGCTGGTTATCGTTATTACCGGCGTGTACAACGCGCCCGAACATGAAGCATTGCGTGCCGCCAGCCAGGGGGCGGCGCTGACTTCCATGGCGTTTGCCACCGTGTCTGACTGGTTCCCGATGATCCTCGCGCTTTCGGTGGTATTGTTCGCCTACAGTACGGCGATCTCTTGGTCGTACTATGGCGAGCGTTGCTGGGTGTACGTGTTTGGCGAACGCTATTCCATTTTGTACAAGGCCATCTTCATCGGTTTCGTTGTTGTCGCATCCATTGCCAACGCCGGGCATCTACTGGACTTCACCGACCTGCTGGTGCTGGCCATGGCCTTTCCCAACCTGATCGGACTATACGTGCTGAGCGGCAAAGTAAAAGCCGCGCTGGGCGAATATCAGGCGAAACTTGAAAGTGGGGAATTGGATCGCGAGGCGGGATTTCACCCAAAGAACACCTGGACGCATCAAGGAGAGTGAAATGAAAACCATTCTGATTGCCAATCCAAAAGGCGGCAGCGGAAAAACTACGCTGTCGGTCAACATTGCCGGATATCTGGCCAATCGCGGTCAGCGGGTGGCGATGCTTGACCTGGACCGGCAACAATCTTCTGCGTTGTGGCTCGCCACGCGCCCCGACGATCTGCCGCGCATACGCACTCTCGATCAGAAGAAGGGGCATGATCGTCCAAATGACTGGCTGGTGATTGATTCGCCTGCAGGCCTGCATGGCAAGAACCTTGCCCATGCCCTCAAGCTGGCGCACAAAATCATCGTACCCGTCGCCCCCTCATTGTTCGATTTGCAGGCCAGCCGCGACTTTCTGCAATTGCTTGCCGACGAAAAAACAGTGCGCAAAAGCAAGTGCAGTATCGGTGTGGTCGGCATGCGCATGGAAATGCGCACCAAAGCCGCCTGGGCGCTGGAGCATTTTCTCGCCGCCCTCGACCTGCCGGTGCTGGCCTACCTGCGCGAAACACAGGTATATGTAAATGCTGCCTTCGAGGGAAAATCCCTGTTTGATTTGCCGCCCTACCTTGCCGAACGCGAGCTGGAGCAATGGGCGTTCTTGCAGGACTGGCTAGAGCAAGACTGATCTATTCACTGGTCGTGGGGCAAGTTGCAATCAATTCCCGACTGTCCAGCTCGGTATGGCATGCACGACCATGTAATCCACCGCAGCCTTCACTTCCGCATCGGACAGTTTGGAATTGGAGCCGCGCGACGGCATGAAACCTTTTTTACCCCTGAACCCGATGGCTGGAACAATTTGTTTTTGCATGGCCGAACATTATCCACTGACCGGCAAATTGTGAAGCAGCTTCACAAAAAATCTTCCCTCATCTCAGGGTCGGACGAGCCAGTTCGTCGATCCGGCTTGCGCCACGAATTTATTGTGCGCTATTGTGCACGACATTCCCGGAGGCGGCATGGCAAAAACAAAAACGATTTATTCCTGTACCGAGTGCGGCGGGCAGACGCCGAAGTGGCAGGGGCAGTGCCCGCATTGCATGGAGTGGAACACGCTGATCGAGTCGGTGGCTGAGCCCATCATTAAAGGCGTTAACCGCTTCAGCGCGCTGGCGGCGGGTGGCAAGGTGCAGATGCTCTCCGAGGTGGAGGCGGCGGAAGTGCCGCGCACGCCGACCGGCATCGAGGAATTCGACCGCGTGCTGGGCGGCGGGCTGGTGTCGGGCGCGGTGGTGCTGATCGGCGGCGATCCTGGCATCGGCAAATCCACGCTGCTGCTGCAAGTGCTGGCACATCTTTCCAATCAGCAGAACACGCTGTATGTCAGCGGCGAGGAATCGGCGCAGCAGATCGCGCTGCGCGCCAAACGCCTGTCGCTGGATGCGCGCAGCCTGCGCCTGCTG
The DNA here is from genome assembly GCA_024654105.1 of Gallionella sp. Taxonomy (GTDB): domain Bacteria; phylum Pseudomonadota; class Gammaproteobacteria; order Burkholderiales; family Gallionellaceae; genus Gallionella. Next base: position 9,594 of record JANLID010000010.1, read on the forward strand.
CCGGAAATCCAATTGGAGAAAATTCAGGCCACCATCGCACAGGATAAACCGGACGTGGTGGTGATCGACTCGATTCAGACCGTGTATTCCGAGCAACTTACGTCCGCGCCCGGCTCGGTGGCGCAGGTGCGCGAGTGTGCCGCGCAACTGACGCGCATCGCCAAGAGCCAGAACATCACCATCATTTTGGTCGGCCACGTCACCAAGGAAGGGGCGCTGGCCGGGCCGCGCGTGCTGGAGCACATCGTCGACACGGTGCTGTACTTCGAGGGCGACACGCATTCCAGCTTCCGTTTGATCCGCGCGTTCAAGAACCGCTTCGGCGCGGTGAACGAGCTCGGCGTATTCGCGATGACCGAGAAAGGCTTGCGCGAGGTTAGCAATCCGTCCGCATTGTTCCTGTCGCAGCACGGCGATCCGGTTGCCGGTTCGTGCGTGATGGTCACCCAGGAAGGCACGCGCCCGCTGCTGGTGGAAATCCAGGCGCTGCTCGACGAAGCGCATTCGCCGAACGTGCGGCGGCTCTCATTAGGCCTGGAACAGAACCGCCTCGCGATGCTGCTCGCGGTATTGCACCGCCACGCGGGCATCGCCTGCTTCGACCAGGACGTGTTCATCAATGCGGTCGGCGGCGTGAAGATCACCGAGCCGGGCGCCGACCTCGCGGTGATCCTCGCGATGGTCTCATCCCTGCGCAACAAGCCGCTGCCGGAGAAGCTGGTGGTGTTCGGCGAAGTCGGGCTGGCGGGCGAAGTGCGCCCGGTGCAGCGCGGCCAGGAACGGTTGCGCGAAGCCGCCAAGCTGGGCTTTACGCAGGCCATCATCCCCAAGGCCAACGCGCCCAGACAGAAAATCGCCGGCATGGAGATCATCGCGGTGGAGCGGGTTGAAGAAGCAGTGAACCGGGTGCGCTAGCGTGGTGTTCTGCAACGTCGCTCTGACGGTTCGCATATATTGCAGACAGAGTGCGCCATTAACTTGATTTTGCAATGAAA
>JANLID010000065.1 GCA_024654105.1 Gallionella sp.
CTCGATCGGATCTATGAAGATGAGAGACACGATCATCAGTAACGCCAAGTGGTACTTGCTTGTGGCGGGAAGGAGCGGTACAGGAATGTCTGCTGTCACTCGTTGAGCACGCAATCGTTGAGCAGCGGCGCCCCATGAGAGTGGGGCCCCGACTTCCTGACCCCGCCGCCGAGGAACTGGGCCATGGCGGCGATTTCGTGCCCCATTCGATCGGAGTTCCCTCCAGCATTATGATTTCGACCTCGTGGAGTACAGGGTCAGGCCGAGTGGAACCTTCGGCGCTATTACTTCTTCTCGCCTGGGGAGTCAGTCCCAGCGTCAGGGGGCATTGGTCGGGCTAAAACACCGACGTATTGAAGGGATGCTGTCACAGGTGAACTCTTGCTCAAATTGGCATAGCTCGACTGCCATTGTAGGCTCGACAAAGCCAAGAGTCGGCCGCTGTACAAATGATCTGCCAAAGGTATACTGCACTTGTGAGACGGACGCGAAATTGCCGATGAGTCTGGATTTACTGCCTGTATCTGAATACAAGGCGATGAATCCAAGGCGATCAAAGAAGAATCCGGCTTCAACGCGTGTCGATGGGTTCTGGAGCGAACTCATAGTTGGATGAATTGCGTGCGTTGTTTTCTCATTCGCTGGGACAAACTCCCAGAAACTCTTTTTGCCACGTAGCACCTTGCCTGCGGCACAGTCACCTCGTCTGCCGCTGGCCTAGTGAAATAGGCTATCAACCCAATAGGGAGGAAACTCTTATGACCCGCACCAAGTACTTCATCAATTCCGCCATTGCGGAGAGCGCGCCATTCCGGGGGCTGGGGGCGCTATGCCGCCTTTTTTAGCGCCGGCGGTTCATCCTCTCTCATTCCTGGAAACCAGCGGCAAAATGTTTTCCGTAAATCGTCGTTCAGGACCTGCACGCGGGTTTGCAGGAGCAAGTGCGCACCGCGTTGAGACCAACGCATCTGTTGTTTTTTTACAAAGCGCTTGCTGATCACGTAGTTTACGGTGGATTCGACAAACGCCGTGGATATCGTTTCGTCATGTCTGTAGCGGTCGCCATAGTTCGGAATAAACGCCTGGTTGGCCTCAATATAGCTGCGGAATTCTCGCACCGCCTTGAGCATTTTCTTCTTGTTTGTCGGGTTCTCTTCCAGCATCTCCAGGTCGTCATCCAGATCGTCAATTCGTTGCAGGGCACGCGGAACATTGCCGTGCCAGAGATTCCATTTGAGGCTTTCCAGGTGTTTCTCCAGGTCGGCCAGCACGGTTGCGGTTTCCGGGCATCTGCTGTCGGGCTCTAGCTCCGCCATTATTCCCTTGAGCATCTGCCCCATCACCGTCAAGCGCATGGTAATGTGGAACCAGTCGAGCAGATGTTCGGATTCTGGGCTGAGATAGTGCTGCAGATCGCGCACGGTATCGCCGCCATCCGACAGAAACAAGACCTGCTGATTCATTTGCAGACCCTGAGATTTCAGCACCTCGTAAAGCCGGCGCTTGGGTTTGGTGTCGTACTTGTTGACGAATGCAAACACCTTGGCGCCGCCCTCGGTCTGGACACTCTTGCCGGCAATGACTTCAAACCAGCCTTCGGTTCTCGACTTCTGATCTGCTGCGTGCACATAGCCGCCGTCCAGTCCGACCGTCAAGGGCGGCCCCGGCGGCGGTTGCTTTGCCCAATCGTTGGGACAACCTTCAATGAACTGGAATTGCTCTTCGCCCAGTTCCCCCTCGATCCGTTCGGCAACGCGTTGCAGGTGACGCCGCATGGATGAGAGGCTAGTCTCTTCGGTGATTGGCAAGACTTCAGACAGCAGTTCAACGCTCAAACCATAGGACATCAGCGAAGCAAACTTGGTCTCCAGGTACAACAGCTCCGGCGCACAATGCGTTGTCAGCAGCTCCGCCAAAGGGCTTGAACTATGCCGACCATGCTTATGACAGGGACAGTCATAGAGACGGGGACTGTTCAGGTTCAACTTGCCGAACAGGGTCCGGTAAACAATGGGATGTTGTCCCTTCCTGGTCCGAGGCGCGCCGCAGTCCGGGCAGGTCTTGAATTTCTCGAGGTATTCCTCGATCTGCTCTGTGACCACGGCCTGCTG
>JANLID010000068.1 GCA_024654105.1 Gallionella sp.
CAGGCGGCAGATACTGCGCCATTGCTGAAGTCGTTGGCGGCATTGTCCGGGTTGCGGCAAGTTCCCGTGCAGGCGGCGGCCGCGGCCGAGCAGCCCCGCATTCCGGCGGAAACGCAACAGGCGGCGGGCGAAGACCAGGAGTTGCTCGAAGTATTCCTGGAGGAAGCGCAGGAAGTGTTGCGCACCATGCGCGACAATCTCGAAGTTTGCCGGTTGCATCCCGGTAGCCGTGAACCGTTGGTCACTATCCGGCGCGGTTTTCATACCCTCAAAGGCAGCGGACGCATGGTCGGTTTGACCGATCTGGGCGAGGTCGCCTGGTGCGTCGAGCGCGCGCTCAACAAATGGCTGCAGGATAACAAGCCTGCCGTTCCCGGATTGCTGGGTTTCATCGCCGCGGCAGTGCAAGAATTTACCGGCTGGGTGGATGCGCTCAACAGCCAGGGCGGGGTGGACATTGAAGCGGATGAACTGATTGCCGCCGCGCAGCAAATTGAGAATGGCATCATGCCGGATCAACCGGCAGGCCTTGATGCGCAACCCTCGCCCTCTGCTGCATCCGCCGCGCAGCCGGAGGAGACGGTTGCGATAGGCGGGGTTACGCTGCCGGCGGCATTGTTCGATATTGCCAGTGCGGAGGCAAGGCAGCATGCGGCCGTTCTGCGCCAGCAGTTTGACGAGTTGCATATCGGGCAAGCTGCCCAGGTGCAATACGATTTCATGCGCGCCGCGCACACATTGGCCGGTGTGAATCGCACCATGGGTTTTGCCGCTGTGGCGGAATTGGCTTACGCACTGGATGGCTGGCTGCAGGCGCATATTGACAGGAAGGCCGTGCTCGATGCGCCCCGGCTGTTGCTGCTGGAACAAACTGTCGATGCGCTCGAGGCCATGGCGCAAAGCATCTGCGATAAACGGATGCCGCAGCCGCGCGGCAACCTGGTAAAGCAACTGGTTGCCGGCAGGAATAAATTGGCTGGCGAGATTGCTGCGCCGCGAGCTGCTCGCCCGGAAGGAGCGGTGACGAGTGCAGCCTGGCTCTCCGCCAATGCGGAAAAACCGCAAATCCAGGATGATGTGGATGAACAGTTGCTGCTGGTCTTCCTGGAAGAAGCGAGCGAGCTATGCCCCAGGATAAGCACCGGGCTGCGTGCGTGGCGTGACCGGCCGGATGCAGAAGCGCAACCGCAACTGCTCAAGCGGCTGTTGCACACTCTCAAGGGCAGTGCGCGCATGGCGGGCGCGATGCATATCGGCGAGATCGCGCATCAAATGGAAGAGCGCATATTGTCCGCTGCGCAAATCAGTCCAACGCCGGAGCTTCTGGATGAGCTGGAAAATAATTTCGATGATATCAGCGCTCAACTGGAAAGTTTGCGCACCCTCAAGACCGGGGATGAGATTGCACCTCGCCGCCGGCGTGCGGATGATCAAGCTGTGCCGGATATTTCCGGGCTGGAGCGTCGCATGCCGGAAGCGGGCGCGGAGCATGTGTTGCCGGGCAATATGTTGCGGGTGCGTTCCGATGTGATCGACCGGCTGGTGAATGAGGTCGGCGAGATCAGCGTGGCGCGCTCGCGCATGGAAACCGAGATGCGCGCATTCAAGGAGGGTTTGCTGGAACTGACCGGCAGCGTAACGCGCTTGCGCAAGCAACTGCGCGAAGTGGAAATTCAGGCAGAAAGCCAAATGCAGGCGCGTGTCTCCCTGGTCAAAGATAGTACGGAGCGGTTTGATCCGCTTGAATTCGACCGCTTTACCCGCTTGCAGGAACTGGTGCGTTTCATGAACGAAAGCGTGCATGACGTGCAGACCGTGCAGCAGGCGCTCTTGAAAAATTTTGATGAAACAGTCGCCGCAATAACCGTGCAGACGCGCCTGAGCCGCGAATTGCAACAGAACCTGATGGACGTACGCATGGTGCCGTTTGCCAGCATCGGCGAGCGGCTCTATCGCATCGTGCGGCAAACGGCGAAAGAGCTTAACAAGCGCGCCAACCTCGAGTTGCTCGGCACGGAAGTGGAACTGGATCGCGGCGTGCTGGAAAAAATGACTGCGCCGTTCGAGCACCTGTTGCGCAATGCGCTGGTGCACGGCATCGAAAATAGCCAGGCGCGCGCGCAAAGCGGCAAGAATCCCATCGGCGAGATTCGTCTGGGGTTGCGCCATGAAAACAACGAGGTGGTATTCGAATTCAGCGACGACGGCGCCGGACTGGATCTTGCCGCATTGCGCGACAAGGCGCAGGCCAAAGGTTTGCTGCGCCCGAACGAGGCGGTCAGCGACGAACGGCTGGCGCAATTGATTTTTGTCTCGGGCATCTCCACCGCGACCGAAGTGACCGAAGTGGCGGGGCGCGGCATCGGCATGGATGTGGTGCGCAGCGAAATTGCCGCACTGGGCGGGCGCATTGATGTGAGCTCGAAGAAAGGCACGGGAACACGGTTCATCATCCGCCTGCCGCTCACGTTGGCCGTCACGCATATATTGACGGTGCGCTCCGGCGAGGTGATTTATGCGATTCCCTCCACCATGGTCGAGCAGGTGCGCCAGGTGAAATCGGCGGAACTGGCACAACTCTATAGTGATCGCCGGGCCGAGTGGCAGGGCAGGACCTATTCGTTCCATTACCTGCCGCACTTGCTGGGCGATAGCGAGCGCATCCCGGAAAACCTGCCGCACAATCCGGTGCTGCTGCTGCGCAGCGGCGATCAGCACATTGCCCTGCATGTTGACGGGTTAATGGGCAATCAGGAAGCGGTGGTAAAAAATATCGGCCCGCAACTGGCGCGGCTGTCGTGGGTTGCCGGTGCGACCGTGCTGGGTAATGGCGCGGCGGCGCTGATTCTCAATCCGGCACAACTGGTGCAGCGCAGCGCAGCGGCAGCACCCAAGGCTCCCGAAACGGCAGCGGAAGCGTTGCATATCCAGCCGCTGGTGATGGTAGTGGACGATTCGCTGACCGTGCGCAAGATCACCACACGCCTGTTGACGCGCGCCGGATACCAGGTCGTCACCGCCAGGGACGGCGTGGATGCGCTGGAGCAACTCGGCGAAATCAGCCCGGCGGTGATGCTGCTCGACATCGAAATGCCGCGCATGGATGGTTTCGAATTAACCAGGCATCTGCGCCGCGATGCCAAAACACAAAATTTGCCGATCATCATGATTACCTCGCGTACCGCAGACAAACACCGCGACTATGCGATGCAACTGGGCGTGAATGCCTACCTCGGCAAGCCCTATCAGGAAGATGAATTGCTGCAACAAGTTGCCGGGTTCGTTGCCGCGCCGGAGAGTGCCAATCATTGACCGGCAGTAGCCGGGACGGTACTGTTATTTTTGCAATGCAACCGGATTACCGCTTTCCAAACAACGAATTTCTGTTTAGCATTGGTCATCTTGGGGGTGTAGCTCAGTTGGGAGAGCGTCTGGTTCGCAATCAGAAGGCCAGCGGTTCGATTCCGCTCACCTCCACCAAATATTCTGACAACCAACCGTTCCCGGTTGGTTGTCAGAATATTTTCGCCAGTGTTGGTGCAGCTTCGCGCCTTGCTGTCTTGAGCGTTCAAGGCCACGTACCGAAACAACAGCTTCAAGCAAAGAATCTTTTTTGCGTTTATAATCCGCAGCCTCCGAGGGGTGCTGCAGCGGGTTTGATCATCATTCCCCCGTCAGGCTCGGATGGCTCAACGGCACCCATTCATTAACCTTTTATGAATGGAGTGCTTCATGAACACCACTTTCACCGATTACAAAATCGCCGACCTGTCCCTCGCCGCATGGGGGCGCAAGGAAATCGCCATCGCCGAGACCGAGATGCCCGGCCTGATGGCGATCCGCGGGGAATTTGCCAAGACCCAGCCGCTCAAGGGTGCGCGCATCACCGGCTCGCTGCACATGACCATCCAGACCGCGGTGCTGATCGAGACGCTGACCGCGCTCGGCGCGCAGGTGCGCTGGGCGTCTTGCAACATCTACTCGACCCAGGATCACGCCGCCGCCGCCATCGCCCAGGACAGCATCGCGGTGTTCGCCGTCAAGGGCGAGTCGCTCACCGATTACTGGGACTATACCCACCGCATCTTCGAATGGCCTGACAACGGCTATTCCAACATGATCCTCGACGACGGCGGCGACGCCACGCTGCTGCTGCATCTGGGCGCGCGCGCCGAAAAAGATGCCTCGCTGATCAGCAAGCCGACTTCGGAAGAGGAAACCTGCTTGTTCGCCTCGATCAAGGCCAAGCTGGCTCAGAATCCGACCTGGTATTCCACGCGCCTCGCGCAGATCAAGGGCGTGACCGAGGAAACCACCACCGGCGTGCACCGCCTGTACCAGATGCACGAGCGCGGCGAACTTAAATTCCCGGCGATCAACGTCAACGATTCCGTGACCAAGTCCAAGTTTGACAACCTGTACGGCTGCCGCGAGTCGCTGGTGGACGGCATCAAGCGCGCTACCGACGTGATGATCGCCGGCAAGGTCGCCGTGATTGTCGGTTACGGCGACGTGGGCAAGGGCTGCGCCCAGGCGATGCGCGCGCTGTCCGCACAAGTCTGGGTCACCGAGATCGACCCGATCTGCGCGTTGCAGGCCGCGATGGAAGGCTACCGCGTGGTGACCATGGAATATGCCGCCGACAAGGGCGACATCTTTGTCACCACCACCGGCAATTTCCACGTGATCACCCACGATCACATGGCAAAAATGAAGGATCAGGCCATCGTGTGCAACATCGGCCACTTCGATAACGAGATCGACGTCGCTTCACTGGAAAAATACCAGTGGGATGAGATCAAACCGCAGGTGGATCACGTCATCTTCCCGGACGGCAAGCGCATTATCCTGCTGGCCAAGGGCCGCCTGGTAAACCTCGGCTGCGGTACCGGCCATCCGTCCTACGTGATGTCCTCGTCGTTCGCCAACCAGACCATCGCGCAGATCGAATTGTTCACCCGCACCGCAGACTACCCGGTCGGCGTATACACTTTGCCCAAGCATCTCGACGAGAAGGTGGCGCGCCTGCAACTGACCAAGCTGAACGCGCAGTTGAGCGAATTGACCGATCAGCAGGCCGCCTATATCGGCGTGCCGAAGAATGGCCCGTACAAGTCGGAGCATTATCGCTACTAAAAACAGGACTGAGGAACGAGGACTGGGGGGCTGAGTAAGGTCAGAGGCAGGACTGGATGGTTTTACTCAGTCCTCAAACCTCAGCCCCCAGTCCTCAATCCTCAGTCCTGAATAAGGGGGTTCATATGCAACTCATCCTGATCTGGATATTGAACGCGCTGGCACTGCTGGCCGTGGCGAACTTCGTGCCGGGCATTCATCTGGACAGCTTCATCGACGCGATGATTGCCGCGTTCTTCCTCGGCTTGGTCAACACGCTGATCCGCCCGCTGTTGCTGCTGCTCACGCTGCCGGTCACGCTGCTCACCCTGGGACTGTTCATCTTCGTCATCAACGGGCTGCTGTTCTGGTTCGTCGGCTCGGTATTGCGCGGTTTTGTCGTGGACGGCTTCTGGTATGGCGTACTCGGCGCGGTCTTGTACAGTATTTTTTCGTGGGGGCTATCCGCCGCCGCCGCACAGATCATGGGCAAACAAATCGTGAGGAAGGACCATGAATAAACCGCTCTTCAGCTTTGAATTCTACCCGCCACAAACGCCGGAAGGCACGGAAAAACTCTCCGCCACGCGCAAGCAACTGGCGGCGCTTCATCCGGATTTTTTCTCCGTGACTTTCGGTGCGGGCGGGTCCACGCGCGAACGCACGCTGGAAGTCGTGCAGCAGATCAAGGCGGAAGGGCTCGAGGTTGCGCCGCATCTGTCCTGCGTCGGCTCGACGCGCGAAAATATCCGCAACATCCTGCAAACCTACCAGCAGCTTGGTATCCGGCGCATCGTCGCGCTGCGCGGCGACCTGCCCTCCGGCATGGCCACCACCGGTGAATTCCAGTATGCCAACGAACTGGTGTCGTTCATCCGCGCGCAAACCGGCGAGCACTTCCACATCGAAGTGGCGGCCTACCCGGAAGTCCACCCGCAAGCCCGCTCGGCGCGCGACGACCTCGTCAACTTCAAGCGCAAGGCCGCGGCAGGGGCGAACTCGGCAATCACCCAATATTTCTACAATGCCGACGGCTATTTCCATTTCGTCGACGAATGCCGCAAGCTCGGCGTCACCATTCCCATCGTGCCGGGCATCATGCCGATCGTGAAATTCTCGCAACTGGCGCGTTTCTCTGACATGTGCGGCGCGGAAATCCCGCGCTGGATACGCAAGACGCTGGAAGGCTACGGCGACGACAACGAATCGGTGCAGGCCTTCGGTCTCGACGTGGTCACGCAACTGTGCGAGAAGCTGCTGGCGGACGGCGCGCCAGGGTTGCATTTTTACACGCTGAATCAGGCCGACTCCTCGCTGGAAATCTGGAAGCGCCTCGGACTGTCAAGGTAATGCGGCTCTTTTCGAATCTAAATCCCACCACACCACGAAGCGCACGAAGGCCACGAAAGAGTACGCCAGGAGTTTTCAAGAACCCGGCTTACTCGGCAGATAATCACTTCCGGTCTCGTAAAAAATCTTCGTGCACTTCGTGCGCTTCGTGGTGAAATGCCTTTGAAGTCACCCATGAAAACACCAGAACTTCTTCTCCCCGCTGGCACATTGGAAAAAATGCGCACCGCCTACGCCTTCGGCGCGGACGCGGTGTACGCCGGGCAGCCGCGCTACTCGCTGCGCGCGCGCAACAACGAATTCAGGCTGGAAGAATTGCACACCGGGATTCAGGAAGCGCACGCGCTTGGCAAAAAGCTGTTCGTCGCCAGCAACCTGATGCCGCACAACGCCAAGGTCAAGACCTACATGGCGGACATGCAACCGGTTATCGCGATGCAGCCGGATGCGCTGATCATGGCCGATCCCGGCCTGATCGCGATGGTGCGCGAGCGCTGGCCGGAGATGCAGATACACCTGTCGGTGCAGGCCAACACCGTCAACTATGCAGCGGTGAAATTCTGGCAATCGCTGGGCCTGACGCGCGTGATTTTGTCGCGCGAACTGTCGCTGGATGAGATCGAGGAAATCCGCCAGCAGTGCCCCGATATCGAACTCGAGGTATTCATCCACGGCGCGCTGTGCATGGCCTATTCCGGTCGCTGCCTGCTGTCCGGCTATTTCAACCACCGCGACGCCAATCAGGGCACCTGCACCAACTCCTGCCGCTGGGATTACAAGATGGACAGCGCGATCGAGGATGGCACCGGTGACATCCAGAAGATCGACTTTGACTTCGACAAGGCGTTGAGCGAAAGCGCGCTGTCATCGTGCGGCTCGCAGCCGCGCCATCCGCTGGCCGACCGCTCATACCTGATCTCGCGCCCGGATCATCCGGGCGAACTGATGCCGGTGCTGGAAGACGAGCACGGCACCTACATCATGAACTCCAAGGATCTGCGCGCGGTGGAGCATGTCGAGCGCCTGGTGAAGATCGGCGTGGATTCGCTGAAGGTCGAAGGCCGCACCAAGTCCATCTACTACGTCGCGCGCACCGCACAGGTGTACCGGCAGGCCATCGACGATGCGGTCGCAGGACGCCCGTTCAACTTGAGCTTGCTAGGCGCCCTGGACGCATTGGCAAGCCGCGGCTACACCGACGGCTTCTTCGAGCGCCACCACACCCACGAACAGCAGAACTACCTGCGCGGCCATTCCGAGAGCTTCCGCCAGCAATATGTCGGCGACATCATCAGTTGCAACAATGGCATGGCCGAGATCGACGTGAAGAATAAATTTCAGGTCGGCGACAAACTCGAAATCATCCACCCCTCCGGCAACCGCATCGTCGCACTTACCGAAATGCGCAGCCTCGAAGGCGAAGCGCTGAAAGTTGCGCCGGGCAGCGGGCATCGCGTGCAGATCCCGCTGCAAGGCGAGCTGGAAAAGGGTATGGTGGCGCGGTTTTTATAACCTCCGGCAGATAAACGTTTCAAGGGGATGAATGATGGGTTTAAGAAATACTGCGGATCGATATGGGTCGCTTTCCATCGGAATCCACTGGTTGATGCTGCTGCTGTTCGTTGCGGTATATGCCTTCATCGAGCTGCGCGAAATCTACCCCAAGGAGAGTGACCCGCGCGAGGCGCTGAAAGCTTGGCACTTCATGTTCGGCATGCTGGTTTTCGTGCTGGTCTGGCCGCGTTTGGCCGCGCGCTTTTCCGGGTCTGCACCGGTGATCCGGCCGGAACCGGCGGGCTGGATGCAGTTGGCCGCCAAGCTGGGGCATCTGGCGCTGTATGCGCTGATGATAATCATGCCGTTGACCGGTTGGCTGGAGCTCAGCGCAGCCGGAAAGCCGATCCCGTTCTTCGGCCTGGAACTCCCGGCGCTGATCGGCGAAAACAAGGAGCTTGCAAAGCAGCTCAAGGAACTGCATGAAACCATCGGCACCGCAGGCTATTACCTGATCGGCCTGCATGTGGCGGCGGCCTTGTATCATCACCTGGTCAAGCACGACAACACCATGACCCGGATGCTCCCCGAACGGCGTCAGGCATAAAGGCGGGAGCGACGGCAAATCGTGCTATGCAACTCGCCTCCACTTTGCAGCCAGTCACGAACATAATCTTTATCTCAGCCAGCAATAGCCGCAGACCAGCCCATTGAGTATACAAGATTGTGTATAATTTACCATGCACAAACAACCCAAACCGGTTGAGTTCCTCGGCAGCGCATTGAACGACCTGCGCGACTTTCCGCTATCTGCCCGCCGTGAAGCCGGGTATCAGATTGACAAGATACAACACGGCGAAGAACCGGACGACTGGAAGCCGATGAAAACCATCGGTGCGGGCACACAGGAAATCCGGGTTCAGGATGAAGCAGGCGCGTTTCGCGTGATCTGCATTGCCAAATTCAAGGATGCAGTCTATGTGCTGCACTGCTTCCAGAAGAAAACACAAAGGACTTCCGCGCAAGACATTGCGCTGGCAAGCAAACGGTATAACGAACTCATGCGAGGCGCGAAATGAGCAAACAACGATTCAAAAGTGTGTGGGACGCCATCGAAGACACGCCCGGCGATGCGGCCAATATGAAAGCGCGCGCCGAATTGATGCGCGCCATCACCGAATATATCCGCAGCAGCGGCATGACCCAGGCCGAAGCCGCCAAAAATCTCGGCGTCACCCAGCCCCGCATCTCCGATCTGATGCGCGGCAAAATCGACGTATTCTCGATCGATACGCTGGTCAATATGCTGGCGGCAGCGGAGATTCGGTTGGAGATGCGGTTGAAGAAGGCGGCGTGATATGCAACTCAAAACGAATCACTCACCGTCGCATCCGGCAGCGGGCACCGCGTACAGATATTGGAAGAAGGTTCTTATGACAAGAGTGCCTTTCGGCTATAACGCAAATTAGAAGCACAGCCACCATGATCCTCTCCACACTCTCCCAATCAGACCGCTACACCGCACTGCATCCGCTGTTCCCGCGTGCGTTCGAATACATCCGCAACACCGACCTGCTGTCGCTGGCGCCGGGGCGTTACCCCATCGTCGGCGAACAACTCTTCGTTATTGTGGAAAGTGTTTCAGGACGTGCGCGCGAAGCGGCGAAGCTGGAATGCCACCGGCGTTACATCGACATCCAACTGGTGCTGGACGGGGTGGACGAGATGGGCTGGAAGGCGCTGGCGGATTGCGTTGATCCGGTGACCGATTACAACGCGGAGAAAGACATCCGGTTTTTCCACGACACGCCCACGACATGGATCGCCATACCGTCAGGCGCATTTTGTATTTTTTTCCCCGAAGATGCACATGCGCCACTGGTTTCCACTGGCCACATCCGCAAGGCGATCTTCAAGATCGTGGTGTAGTTCCTGTTCGATAGACCCCGTGGAACCAAAGGAATCTGGAGGGATTTTCACTAACCTGTTGAATTTGGTGGGTCGATTGTGGTAGCTTTCCAACTGTTTTGCCAAATGCCATTGTGGCGGAGTTGCCAGTTCCACCTTTTGGTTTCCCGTTTAGCTTATTTTTGACTGCAGGTTCTTCTTATGATGCGACTTTATTCGGGCACGACGTGCCCATACTCCCACCGTTGCCGGATTGTGCTGTATGAAAAAGGCATGGATTTTGAGGTTATCGATATAGATTTGATGAGCCGCGCCGAGGATATCGCAGCGATCAATCCATACAACAAAGTACCGGTACTGATCGAACGCGACTTGGTCCTGTATGAGCCCAATATCATCAACGAATACATTGATGAGCGCTTCCCGCACCCGCAACTGATGCCGCCGGATCCCGTCATGCGCGGGCGTGCCCGTCTGTTCCTGCACCGCTTCGAACAGGAACTTTACAGCCAGGTGGATGCGATAGAGCAAGGCGGCAAGACCGCTGACCAGGCACGATCCATCATCCGCGACAATCTGACTCAACTCGCGCAGATATTGACCAAGCAGAAGTTTTTGCTGGGCGATGAGTTTTCCATGCTGGATGTGGCGATTGCGCCATTGTTGTGGCGGCTTGAGCACTATGGCATTCAAATGGGCAAGGATGCTGCGCCGCTGATGAAATATGCCGAACGGCTGTTTTCCCGTCAGGGCTTTATCGATGCGCTGACTCCATCCGAAAGAGCGATGCGCAAATAATGAGCGACTTGTCCACGCGCCCATACCTGATCCGCGCGATTTACGAATGGTGCGTAGATAGCGGCTTGACCCCCTATCTGGCGGTACGGGTCGATGAGCAAACCGAGGTGCCGCCCGCTTTTGTGAAAGACGGCGAAATTGTGCTGAACCTCAGTGCGAGCGCGGTGCGCAATCTGGAAATGGGCAACGAGATGATTACCTGCAACGGGCGCTTCGGCGGTGCGCCATTCGACGTCATGGTGCCCGTCGTCGCAGTGATCGGGATATTTGCCAAGGAAACCGGTCAGGGTCTGGTGTTTCAGGGTGGCGGTCCGCAACAAACGCCGCCGACCGCAAACGGCGGCAATGGGGAGCATAAACCGGCGTCGCGCAAACCGCATTTGAAGATTGTGAAATAAAGCCCGCCTCGGGTTTTAGCCAAAAGAAAAGCCGCAGGAACTGCGGCTTTTCTGTTCTATCGACATGCGAATCAGGCGGCGGACAAGGCCAGCGCCGAGTGCATCTTCCCCAGTGCTTTCTGCTCGATTTGACGGATGCGTTCGGCTGACACCTTGAATTCGTCCGCCAGTTCATGCAGCGTCATCGTTTCGCCTTCATGCAGCCAGCGTGCTTCAATGATGCGGCGGCTGCGTTCATCCAGCCCGCCCAAGGCGTTCTCCAAACCAGAGGTTTGCAAGCGCTCACGCTCTGCCGTTTCCAGAATATAAGACGGCTCATATTCCTCGTTGTCGGCCAGATAATGAATCGGCGCATAGCTCTCGCTGTCGTCGTTGCCACTCGGCTCCAGCGCGACTTCATGTCCGGCAAAACGTGCCTCCATTTCCACTACATCGTGTTTGCTGACATTAAGCTGTTGGGCAATTTCACTGATCTGCTGCGGCTTGAGCGGCTCCAATCCCTGCTTCATGCTGCGCAGGTTGAAAAATAGCTTGCGCTGCGCCTTGGTGGTGGCGATCTTCACCATCCTCCAGTTGCGCACCACGAACTCGTGAATTTCGGCGCGTATCCAGTGCAGCGCGAATGACACCAGCCGTACACCGCGATCCGGGTCATAGCGTTTCACCGCTTTCATCAGGCCAATGTTGCCCTCCTGAATCAAATCGGCCTGTGGCAGCCCGTAACCGGCATAGCCGCGCGCCACGCTGACCACCACACGCAAATGAGAAAGCACCAGCTCACGCGCGGCACCCAAGTCATCCTCAGTCTTGAACCGTCTTGCCAAGGCAAGCTCTTCTTCCTGGGAAAGAATGGGAAAGCGATTTACCGTTTGTATGTACCCCTCCAGACTGCCAACGGCAGACGGTACGGGAAAGCTCATGGCAGCATTCATAGTATTTTCTCCTTTTTTGAATTCTAGCACTCGGCGGGTTGGAGTGCCAGGAGAAGTAAAGGTTCGAACCCGGAAAACCGCAGACTCATTCCAGCCAGGGTGCGCCAGAAAATACTTCATCAAATGCCCGCATGAATTGCAGGGTCGAAAATCCTTGCTTATCCGGTTAGCGCCAATTGAATTGACCCACTATGCGGATTTCCAGGCTTTCCTACCGCTTTTTTGCGGCAGGTGCGCGCACGCAACGCGAGACTTGTTTGGCGCTGGCTTGCAGATCGAATGCCTTGGGATCAAATTTGTCGCCCACCCATTCCAGCATCTGTTCATGTTCCGGGTGGGCGGTGTCGGCCAGGGCGGCACACAATTCCGCATAACCCCACGGCCCGCCGCAATCCTCCGGCGGGCAGGCATTTTCGCCATCAATCAGGTGGACGGGCGGATCATCCGGGTTGGCATCCAGGCGTTTCTCGATGGTGATTTCATGCCACCAGTCGTCGCCGAAGTCATACCAGTAGCGGAATTTTTTGTGGTTGGCGAGTATTTCGCCCAAACGGTGTTTGCTTTCGGGAAGTGCGGGTTCGCCGCCAAAGAAGTTGTCTTCCTTTGAGCTTGTGCCGATACGCTGGCGCCCGACCTCGAATTCGTGCAGGTGGCAATCTTCCCATCCCATCGCCGCCTGGATCACATGGTGCAATTGCAGAAAGGTCAGGTTGGCATTGACCAGCACACGTCGCCGTACAAGCGGTTTGACGTTCAACAGGGTGATGCGCAGTTGCAGCATTTGTTGCGGCGGGGTGTTTGCGGGAGTTTTGGCGGGCATCTTGTCATCTCCAATAGTTGCGTTTTTCTGAATGTAGAATTGTATTGATAAAAGTGAGCACGATACCAGCCTCGTCGTATTTCGTGCGCGCGTGGAGATTATTGGGTTTGCGCCGGGTCAAGCCTTGCTATACAACTGGCTGCCCCGCTTCACAAACTCTTCCGCCTTCTGTTCCATGCCTTTGCTGAGCGCGGTCTGTTCGTCCACGCCCTGCTGCGCGGCGAAGTCACGCACGTCCTGGGAGATTTTCATCGAGCAGAAGCTCGGGCCGCACATCGAGCAGAAATGCGCGACCTTGGCGGATTCCTTGGGCAGGGCTTCGTCGTGGAATTCGCGCGCTTTGTCCGGGTCGAGGCCGAGGTTGAACTGGTCTTCCCAGCGGAATTCGAAGCGCGCCTTGGATAGTGCGTTGTCGCGTATCTGTGCGCCGGGATGCCCCTTGGCGAGGTCGGCGGCGTGGGCGGCGATTTTGTAGGTGATGATACCTTCCTTGACGTCGTCCTTGTTCGGCAAGCCCAGATGTTCCTTGGGTGTGACATAGCACAGCATCGCGGTGCCGAACCAGCCGATCATCGCTGCACCGATTGCTGAAGTGATGTGGTCGTAGCCGGGGGCGATGTCCATCGTCAAGGGGCCGAGCGTGTAGAACGGCGCTTCGTGGCACCACTTCTGTTGCAGATCCATGTTCTCCTTGATCAGGTGCATCGGCACGTGGCCGGGACCTTCGATCATCACCTGCACGTCATGCTTCCATGCGATCAGCGTCTGCTCGCCGAGCGTTTTTAGTTCGCCGAGTTGCGCCTCGTCGTTGGCGTCGTAGATTGAGCCGGGGCGCAGGCCGTCGCCGAGGCTGAAGCCGACGTCGTAGGCCTTCATGATTTCGCAAATTTCCTCAAAGTGGGTGGCGAGGAAATTTTCCTTGTGGTGCGCCAGGCACCATTTCGCCATGATCGAGCCGCCGCGAGAAACTATCCCGGTCATGCGTTTTGCGGTCAGCGGCACGTAGCGCAGCAGCACGCCGGAATGGATCGTGAAATAGTCCACGCCTTGCTCGGCCTGCTCGATCAGCGTGTCGCGGAAAATTTCCCAGGTCAGGTCTTCGGCCTTGCCGTTCACTTTTTCCAGCGCCTGATAGATCGGAACTGTTCCAATAGGTACGGGCGAGTTGCGGATGATCCATTCGCGCGTTTCGTGGATGTGTTTGCCGGTGGAGAGGTCCATCACCGTGTCGCCGCCCCAACGGATCGACCAGGTCATCTTCTCGACTTCTTCCTGAATGCTCGAACCCAGCGCGGAGTTGCCGATGTTGGCGTTGATCTTCACCAGAAAGTTGCGCCCGATGATCATCGGCTCGACTTCGGGGTGGTTGATGTTGGCGGGGATGATCGCGCGGCCTGCGGCCACTTCATCGCGCACGAATTCCGGCGTGATCTGGTTAAACAGAGACTCGCGCAGCGAGACCTTACCACTCTCCCCCTTTGGGGGAGAGGTAGGAGAGAGGGAGCGGGCATGCCCGCCGGGCATCGCTGCGCCGAAGTTTTCGCCGGGGTGCTGTTGCAGCAGCATCTCGGAAAGCCCCTCGCGGCGCTGGTTCTCGCGGATTGCGATATATTCCATCTCCGGCGTGATGATGCCCTGACGGGCATAGTGCATCTGCGTGACGTTGCAGCCCGGTTTGGCGCGGCGCGGCGCGCGCTTGAGGTTGAAGCGCAGCTCCGCCAGTTCGGGATCGTCCAGGCGCTGCTGGCCGTAATCGGAAGAAAGCTTGTCCAGCGTTTCGGTGTCGCCGCGTTCGGCGATCCAGCCTTCGCGCAGCGCGGCCAGGCCGGAGCGGATGTCGATCTTCACCGCCGGGTCGGTATACGGGCCGGAACAGTCGTACACATAAATCGGCGGATTTTTTTCCGCCCCCATTCCGGCGGGCGTGTCGGCCTGCGAGATTTCGCGCATCGGCACGCGGATGTCGGGACGGCTGCCCTGCACGTATACCTTGCGCGAATTCGGCAACGGCTTGACCGCTGCCTCGTCGACATGGGCGGAGCCAGCGATAAACTTCGGCGCGAGAAACTGTGGATTGGCGTTCATTGTGATGCTCCAGAAAATCAGGAAGCATCAGATGGATGCTTCCCTTTGCGGCATTACCCGCACAGGTTCAAAGGGTATGTCTCACTTCGCTTTTTCAATATTTGCGAAGACCCCCAGCGAAGAATGCAAGGTACTGGAAAGGCAGATGTAACGCAAGCAGCAAACCATCAAAACGGCGCGGCATTTTCCGTGGCAAACCAGGGTGTTCAACCCGCCCTCCCCGATCGTTGCGCCCGGCGGTGCCGGTTCCATGATTGCGCCGCTAGTGCTCGGGCTGCTGACGGCCCATCAACCGGTCGATGTAGGCAATCGAGACCGCAGAAACAATAAATGTCATGTGTATCAGGGTCTGCCACAACAGGGTTTTCTCTTCCATATTGGGCGCATTAATGAATGATTTCAGCAGATGAATGGAGGAAATTCCGATGATGGCCGTGCCGAGTTTCACTTTCAGCACGTTGGCATTGACGTGTGACAGCCACTCCGGCTCGTCCGGATGGCCTTCCAGATTAAGGCGTGATACGAAAGTTTCGTAGCCGCCAACGATGACCATGATGAGCAGGTTGGAAATCATCACCACGTCGATCAGTCCCAGCACGATGAGCATGATGGCCTCTTCGGTGAGGCTCATGGTGCCCACGACCAGGTGCTCCAGCTCGACCATGAAGTGCACCACATAGACGCACTGGGCGATGATCAGGCCGAGATAAAGCGGCACTTGCAGCCAGCGGCTGCCGAAAAGGACGGTGGAGAGCACTTTACCGCGTTGCTCGGCGGGTGGGGCGTTGGAAGACAGGTTCATGATGTCGGAATCGGGTAGTCAAAAAAATTTGCGCAATTTTAACGGATCGCCGCGAAATGCGGTGGCCTAAATCCCTGCTGCCCCCGCAGGCCGTCGCTTGTGTTTATAATCAGGCATCTTCAGAAAGCAGAATATGAATTTGTTGAATATCGTCATTCTCGCCGCCGGCAAGGGCACGCGCATGTATTCGGAAAAGCCCAAGGTGCTGCACGCGCTGGCGGGCAAACCGCTGGTTCAGCATGTGCTGGACTGTGCGGTCGCGCTGCGGCCGCAGCAGATTTGCGTGGTGTATGGGCATGGCGGCGAGGCCGTGCCTGAGGCGATGCAGCAGTACCCGGCGAAGTTCGTCATCCAGGAACCGCAGCTCGGCACCGGCCATGCGGTGCAGCAGGCCATGCCGCTGCTGGCAGACGATGGCCGGACGCTGGTGCTGTACGGCGACGTGCCGCTGATCCAGCACAGCACCCTGCACCAGATGCAGCAGGCGGGCGACGGGCTGGTATTGCTGACCGTTAATCTGGATAACCCGGCCGGCTACGGGCGTATCGTGCGCAACGCGCAGGGCGATGTGCAGTGCATCGTCGAAGAAAAAGATGCGTCGCCGGAGCAGCGTGGGATCCGCGAAGTAAACACCGGCATCCTGCTGGCACCGACCGGCAAGCTGCGCGAATGGCTGGCCAACCTGCAGAACAACAATGCGCAGGGTGAGTACTACCTGACCGACATCGTCGCGATAGCGGTGCAGCAAGGCATCGCGGTGCATACCGTGCAGCCCGCCCACGAATGGGAAATCCATGGCATCAACAGTAAGGCGCAATTAGCGGTATTGGAGCGCACCTGGCAGCAGGTCGAGGCGGCCCGCCTGCTGGCGCACGGCGTGACGCTCGCCGACCCGGCGCGCATCGATGTGCGCGGCAGGCTGAACTGCGGGCGCGATGTCGAAATCGATATCGGCTGCATCTTCGAGGGCGACGTGACTCTGGGTGACAACGTGCGGGTGGGCGCTTACAGCATCATCAAACATGCCTCCATCGCCGCCGGAACCCGCATCGCGCCTTACAGTTTGATCGACAGCAGCGAAGTGGGCGCCAACTGCCATATCGGCCCCTACGCGCGCTTGCGCCCCGGCACTAAGCTGCATGACGGGGTGCATATCGGCAATTTCGTCGAAGTCAAGAACAGCGAGATCGCGGCAAACAGCAAGGCCAACCACCTCAGCTACATCGGCGACAGCACGATCGGCAGCCGCGTGAACATCGGCGCGGGCATCATCACCTGCAATTACGACGGCGCGAACAAGCATCGCACCATCATCGAGGACGATGTATTTATCGGCTCGGCCACGCAACTGGTCGCGCCGGTGAAAGTGGGCAAAGGCGCGACTATCGGCGCAGGCTCGACGATCACCAAGGATGCGCCGGCGGGGGAACTCACCCTGTCGCGCAGCAAGCAAACGATAGTTGCCGGATGGAAGCGGCCAACCAAGAAAAAGTAAGCGTAGGGTGGGCTGTGCCCACCATGTCGGGCGGAGCCCGACCTACATTTGATTCAACCCCAATTGTCTTGAATGCGCTGGGCTTTTCACTGGAGTATGAATAATGTGCGGAATCGTGGGTGCAGTGGCGCAACGCAACATTGTGCCGATCTTGCTGGAAGGGCTGCAACGCCTGGAATATCGCGGTTATGACTCCGCCGGATTGGTGGTGGTGCGTGACGGTCAACTTGAGCGGGTGCGCAGCAACGGAAGGGTGGCCGAGCTTACCGAGAAAAGCGCGGCGACACACGGCCTGACCGGCATCGCGCATACCCGCTGGGCGACGCATGGCGTACCGAGTGAACGCAACGCCCATCCGCATATCAGCAAAAATCACATTGCGGTGGTGCATAACGGCATCATCGAAAACTATGAAGCATTGCGCACTTACCTGAGCGCCGCAGGTTATGAGTTCACTTCCGACACCGATACCGAGGTCATCGCGCACCTGATCCACAGCCATTACGCACGCGGCAATTCGTTGCTGGCCGCAACGCAGGCGGCGCTTGCCGAGTTGGTGGGCGCTTACGCCATCGGCGTGATCGCGGCGGACAATCCCGATCAATTGATCTGCGCGCGGCGCGGCAGCCCGTTGTTATTGGGCGTGGGCAGCGGGGAGTATTTTGTCGCGTCGGACGTGTCCGCGCTGCTGCCGGTGACGCGCAACGTGGTGTATCTCGAAGAAGGCGACGTGGTCGAGCTGGGGCGGCTGGGTTACCGGATTTTTGATGCGCAGGGAACACAGGTCGAGCGCGCCGTGCAGGTGAGCGAACTGAGCAACGAGAGCGTGCAGTTGGGCGAATACCGCCACTATATGCAAAAGGAAATCCACGAGCAGCCGCAGGCCTTGGCTGACACGCTCGAATCGGTGTGCAACAGCCAGTCGTTGGTGCCGGGCATATTTGGCGCAGAAGCGGCGGCAGTTTTTGCCGACATCGACAGCATCCTGATCCTGGCGTGCGGCACCAGCTACCATGCCGGTCTGGTGGCGCGCTACTGGCTGGAGGAGATCGCCGGCATCCGTTGCAATGTGGAAATCGCCAGCGAATACCGCTATCGCACCAGTGTGCCTGACCCGAAGACCCTGGTCGTGGTGATCTCGCAATCCGGCGAAACCGCCGACACGCAGGCCGCACTGAATCACGCCAAGGCGCAGGGACACAACCATACGCTCGCGATCTGCAACGTGCCGGAAAGCGCGCTGGTGCGCCTGTGCAAACTGCGCCTGCTGACGCGCGCCGGGCCGGAAATCGGCGTGGCCTCGACCAAGGCGTTCACCACGCAGCTCGCCGCGCTGTTCCTGCTGACGCTGGTGCTGGCCAAAACGCACGGCCGTCTGACTGAACAACAAGAGCAGCAATATCTGCACGAGCTGCGCCACCTGCCCGGCGCGGCGCAAAAAGTGCTGGAGCTGGAGCCGCTTATCGCCAAGCTCGCCGAACAGTTTGCCGACAAGCAGCACGCGCTATTCCTGGGGCGCGGCCTGCATTACCCGATCGCGCTGGAAGGCGCGCTCAAACTCAAGGAAATCTCCTACATCCACGCCGAAGCCTATCCGGCGGGCGAACTGAAACACGGCCCGCTGGCGCTGGTGGACAAGGACATGCCGGTGATCTCGGTCGCGCCGAATGATGCGCTGCTGGAAAAACTGAAATCCAATCTGCAGGAAGTGCGCGCGCGCGGCGGCGAGCTGTACGTGTTTGCCGATGCGGATACGCATATCCGCGCGGCAGACGGCATCCACATCATGCAAATGCCCGAACACGCCGGATATTTAAGCCCCATTCTGCACACCATCCCGTTGCAACTGCTGGCCTATTACGTTGCGTTGCGAAAGGGCACCGATGTGGACAAGCCACGCAATCTTGCCAAGTCGGTCACGGTCGAGTGACCGACTTGGCGCGTGGCTTGCGGCGCAGGCTATTGGCTCCGACTTAACCCGAAGGTTAGTCTTCGCCGCAACAAGCCGCATTGCGGCGTGTTGTGTGAGCGAAGCGAACGTTAAGGGGCAACGCCCCGGCCGAAGCCACAAACCGAGAAACCTGGCCAAGTCCGTCACAGTCGAGTGACTGATTTTGCGCGGGGTCAATACAGCCTCTTCTCACCTTTTGGCCGCGTCTTGAAGCGTTTGTGCAGCCAGAAATATTGCTCCGGCATTTCGCGCACGCGCTGTTCGATAAATTCGTTCATGCGGCGCGTGTCGGCGGTCACGTCGCCGGTCGGGTAATTTTCCCAGGCCGGATAGAAACGTACCTCATAACCCTTTCCGCCGGGCAGCAGCTTGCTGATGCAGGGCACCACCTGCGCGCCGGTCATCCCGGCCAGGCGCGGCACGGTGGTCAGCGTCGCGGCCGGCACGCCGAAGAATGGCACGAACACGCCGTCCTTGGTCGCGAGATCCTGATCCGGCAGGTAATAGAACGGGTGCCGCGCGCGCATCGCCTTGATGACCGGGCGCAAGCCCTGCTGGCGCGCATACAGTTTCTGCTCGCCGAAACGCGAGCGCCCGCGCAACAGCAGCTCGTGGAACAGCGGATTCTTCTGGCTGGAATACACGCTGACCAGATCGACATGCTGGATCATCCACGAGCCGCCGACATCCAGCGCGACGAAGTGCGGCGCGAGCAGGATCACCGGCCCGCGCGCCTGCGCCGCCGTGTAGTGCTCCAGACCCTCCACGCGGATGTAACGCTGGATGCGGGACGCCGGACTCCACCACAGGATGCCGCGCTCCAGAAGGCTGCGCGCGAAAGCCTGAAAATTTTTCCTTGCCAGCACTTTGCGTTCGGCCTCGGACAGCTCGGGGAAGCACAGCCGCAAGTTGGTCGCCGCGACAAGACGCCGCTCGGCCGCGAACCAGTACAGCAGCATGCCCAGCGCATTGCCCACTTTTGCCAGCAGCGGCAACGGCAAAAAATGCAACAGCCACATCAGAAAAACGCCTAGCCGTATCACTTCTTATTGTCCTTGGTCAGGATAGAGGATCGGGGATTGTCATTGTTCCCACGCAGAGCGTGGGAACA
>JANLID010000075.1 GCA_024654105.1 Gallionella sp.
CATTGCTGCTTTCTTTGCTACGGTCATGTTCACTTCCTTTTCAAAGTTAGGCAGAGTTTCCTGCCAAATGACCGTTTACACAAAATTTCTTACACCCTCCTGGCAGCCGCCGACACCCGATGCCGCTACAACGCAAGGCGGCACGATAACAGGTGCTGGCTGCGTCACCACCACGGGCGGCGTGGCGTTGACCACCGTTGGCACGCTGGTCGCATCGGTGATCGATGTCCCAGCAATCTTGCCGCTGTTGCCGCTGTTCGCGCCGGAGTTCGCGCCGATGGTGCTGACTGAATGGTTACTGGAATCAACCGTAGAGGTCACGTTCGCCGCAGGGACCTGCACATACTTGTACCCTTCCACGCCAGCATCCTTAATGGTTCTCGCGACGCTTTTCGCAACGCTTCCCAACGAATGAAAGGGACTTCCCCGTCCCGAGGCAGCGGAGAAGTTTCCGCAAACGGCAACAAGTGCCATGATGGAATCTCTGTCATTTCATCAACACCACGAAAGGGGAAGTCCATGAACATTATCACCGTAGGAATCGATCTCGCCAAGAACGTGTTTGCCGTGCACGGCGTCAATGATAGCGGCAAGCCCGCGCTGGTCAAGCCGAAAGTTTCTCGCGCAGACTTGCTGCCGCTGATCGCCAATTTGTCGCCGTGCCTGATCGGCATGGAAGCGTGTTCCGGTGCGCACCATTGGGCGCGGCTGTTCCGCCAGTACGGCCACACGGTCAAACTGATGGCACCGAAGTTCGTTGCGCCTTACCGCATGACCGGCAAGCGCGGCAAGAACGATGCGGCGGATGCCGCTGCGATTTGCGAGGCCGTCACCCGCCCGGCCATGCTGTTCGTCCCGGTCAAGGAAGAACACCAGCAGATCATCCTGTGCCTGCACCGCACCCGGCAGGGGTTTGTGGAGGAACGCACCGCCTGCTACAACCGCCTGCGCGGGTTGATCGCCGAATTCGGTATCGTCCTGCCGCAGAAAGTCACCTGCCTGCGCCGCGAGATCGGGGCGCATCTGGAAGACCTGCCGGGTTATGCAAACCTGTGTGTTGGCGACCTCTTGGCGCACACATCAGAGCTCGATGCAAAGATCGACGAATACGACCGCGCCATCGCACAAGCCGCGCGCGACGATGAACGCAGCAAACGCCTGATGAAACTCCCCGGCATCGGCCCGGTTACAGCCAGCGCCATGCTGGCCAGCATAGGCGGTGGACATGACTTCGATAACGGACGTCAGGTGGCAGCGTGGATCGGTTTGGTGCCGGGACAGTACAGTAGCGGTGGCAAGGCGCGGCTGGGACGCATCACCAAAGCCGGAGACAGCTACCTGCGCAGCCTGCTGGTGATGGGCGCGCGGGCGGTGCTCAACAGCATCGGCGACAAGCAGGACAGGTTCAGCCGCTGGGCGCGTGCGTTGCAGGAACGGCGCGGCTACTGGCGCGCGGTGATCGCCATCGCGGCGAAGAACGCGCGACTGGCCTGGGCGGTGTTGAAATACGGGGAAAATTTTAAACTGGAGCCGGGCACGGTCTGAACAAAAAACCAAAACCAGCCAGCAGAAAAAGAAACATGAAAGGAATATACGCGCCGCCGGGCGGCGACTAAAGTTTCACCGTGTACTGCCAGCGTTGATGTGAAGCGGGTTGGACCCGCGCCGGGAGAGCCTGATCACTTTTATGGGGTAGCAACAGAACCCGACTAACGATTGAGGTCCCGGCGCGCGTCTTTCATCAGGGTCCGGGCAATAGCCCAACATGACCGGTTGTAGTTTAGCAGTCCTTCACCTTCTCGCACGATGCAAGCAGTGAGGTTTGAAATAGAACGGAGAATGGCAATGAGATAGCAAAATCAAAACCGCTTGCTAATTTGGGGAAGCCCTTGTAGTCAAAGTGGTAGTTACCTTCTCCACTACCCCACCAACAGCAGTAACCCCTTGCGCAAACTCACTTGCAGGCGCTACGGGCAGATCAACCTGTTTGTCTTCCGCGTACACCTCGATACTCTCGATACCAGTGACAGGTACTCCAGGCGCGGCTGTCAGCTTGAACAAAGGCTTTCGCTCTCTACTGTTCAAAGTAATGGCAGCGGCAAGCTGAGACTTGTAATCCGTGTCGGCTGTAGATGTGACCGTGACGACCTCGCCGTTAGGCTTTGCAGTCGTGATGGTTTCTGTTTTAGACGCTGATGCACAAGTGTCCTTGCGGACAGTGCCACTCATACTTCCAGATATCGAAAATATCTTGCATTGGGAGTTGTGTGTCTGTTTTCATGACATCGCCTATGATTTTGCGACACTCGTGACAGTACACTTGTGAGCGGGCATTTCGTGAAATGTGCTGTGGTATCCACGCCAAACTCTGATGTTTCCATGACGATGATTTATACTCGCAGTGTCACAAGTGCGGACAGCCAGTTGGATAGGTGAAATGAGCGACGAAATTTTCATGCGCGTAGCGCTGGAGTTGGCGAAAGAAGCAGAAAGCCTGGGCGAGATACCAGTAGGTGCGGTAGTAATGAAGGATGGCGAAATTATCGGGCGCGGTTTCAATGCGCCGATTTCACGCCACGATCCTTCCGCCCATGCCGAGATGATGGCATTGCGCGATGCGGCACAACGGCTGGGCAATTATCGTCTGGTGGACTGCGAATTGTTCATCACGCTGGAACCGTGCCTGATGTGCGCCGGGACAATCATGCATGCACGCATTGCGCGAGTGGTGTACGGGGCGGGCGACCCGAAGACGGGAGCGTGCGGCAGTGTGGTGGATGTGTTTACCGAACGGCGTCTGAATCACCATACCGAAGTGACAGGCGGCGTGCTGGCGGAAGAATGCGGCGCAATGCTCAGCAAGTTTTTTGCGCTGCGCCGCGCGCAGCAGAAGACACCATGAAAATCAACGTCTACATTGCCACGCAACAGCTTGAGGTGCTTGATGATGCGGGCAAGTTACTGCGCCGCTACAGCATTTCCACCGCAACAAATGGCACAGGCGAGGGATGCGGCAGCCATTGCACGCCGCGCGGCAAACACATCATCCGCGCCAAGATCGGCGCGGGGCAACCGGAAAATACCGTATTCGTGCGCCGCCGTCCAACCGGCGAAATTTACACGCCGGAACTGGGCGCGCAATTTCCAGAACGTGACTGGATACTGACGCGCATCCTGTGGCTATCTGGCTGCGAAATGGGTTTTAACCGGTTGGGCAAAGGCGACACCATGCGCCGCTACATCTACATCCACGGCACGCCGGATTCAATGCGGATTGGCGCTCCCGGCTCGCATGGCTGCATCCGGATGCACAACGCCAATTTAGTTGAACTGTTTGATTTGGTACCCGCAGGAGCAGCAGTCGAAATCATCGCTTGATGGGGCATCCAGGTTTTAACGGACGGTGAGCAACTCCACATCAAACACCAGCGTCGCATTCGGCGGAATCACCCCGCCCGCGCCGCGCGCGCCGTAGCCGAGATGCGCGGGGATGACCAGCGTGCGCTGTCCGCCTACTTTCATGCCTGCCACGCCCAGATCCCAGCCCTTGATCACATGCCCCGCGCCGAGCGGGAAATCGAACGGCTCGTTGCGGTCACGCGAGCTGTCAAATTTGGCGCCTTTATGGTCGGTTGCGGCTTCGTCGTATAGCCAGCCGGTGTAATGCACCAGCACCAGCTTGCCGGCGGTAGCCTCTGCGCCCTCGCCCAGCTTGTTGTCAGTTTTGATCAATTCAGTCATGACGCCTGTTCCCTTTTGTGTTGTGGCCTGTTCGGAGCAAGCCGTGGTTGAAAAAATGCCGGTGGACAGGAGTACAGCCAGCGGTAAGCAAGTGATGCGGTTCACTTTGTGTTCCATTTTTGTTTTCGAGCAAAGGTGAATAGGCTTCTGGTGTCATTTAAATCCCCTTGCGCTACTTCTCTAGTAACTCAACACCGGTGCCAGCCAGCGCTCCGCCTCTTCCAGGCTCCAGCCCTTGCGCTTCGCGTAGTCCGCGACCTGATCCCTGTCCACCTTACCGGTGGCGAAATACTGCGCCTGCAGGTGCGAAAAATAGAAGCCGCTTACGGCTGAGGTGGGCAGCATGGCGTAGCTGCCGGTCAGTGTGATGCCCGCATTGAACGGCGCTTGCAACAGGTCGAACAACGGCACTTTCTCGGTATGTTCCGGGCAGGCGGGATAGCCGGGCGCGGGGCGGATGCCGCGATATTTTTCGGCGATCAGCGCATCGTTGTCCAGCGCCTCATCCGCCGCATAGCCCCAGAACTCGCGGCGCACGCGCGCGTGCAGCAGTTCGGCGAAGGCTTCGGCGAGACGGTCGGCCAGCGACTTGAGCAGGATGGCGTTGTAGTCGTCGTGGTGCTTCTCGAATTCGGCGACACGCGCATCGATGCCGAGGCCAGCCGTCACCGCGAACGCGCCGATGTAATCCTTGACCTTGCTTTCCTTTGGCGCGATGAAATCGGCGAGGCAATAGTTCGGAATGCCGTCCGGCTTTTTGGTTTGCTGGCGCAGGTTGTGCCAGGTTATCGCCACTTTTTTGCGCGTCTCGTCGGTGTAGATTTCGATGTCGTCGCTATTGACGCTGTTCGCCGGAAACAGGCCAAACACGGCATTCGCGGTGAGCCATTTTTCCTTGACGATCTTCTTCAGCATCGCCTGCGCATCGGCAAACAGCTTGCGCGCCTCCTCGCCCACCGCCTTGTCCTGCAATATTTTCGGGTAGCGTCCGGACAACTCCCAAGCCTGGAAAAACGGCGACCAGTCGATGTATTCGGCGATCTTGTCGAGCGGGTAGTTCTCGAATTTGTGCACACCCATGAGATACGGTTTGGGCGGGGTATATTTCTTCCAGTCGGTCTTCAGCCCGTGTGCCCGTGCTTCTGCCAGCGTGACATAAACTGCTTTGCTCTTTTTGCCTTCATGCTGTTCGCGTGCCTGTGCGTAATCGGACTGGATGTCTGCGATATATGCGTCGCGTAACGTATCGGAGAGCAGGTTGCTGCACACGCCCACCGCGCGCGACGCATCGGTAGCGTACACCGTGGCGCCGCTCGGGTAGTTTGGTGCGATTTTCACGGCGGTATGCACGCGCGACGTGGTCGCGCCGCCGATCAGCAGCGGGATATTAAATTTCTGGCGCTGCATCTCCTTCGCGACATGCGCCATTTCTTCCAGCGACGGAGTGATCAGCCCGGACAGTCCAATAATATCTGCATTGTGTTCGCGCGCGGCGTCGAGGATCTGCTGGCACGGCACCATCACGCCCATATTCACCACCTCGAAGTTGTTGCACTGCAACACCACGGTGACGATGTTCTTGCCGATGTCGTGCACGTCGCCCTTGACCGTGGCCATGACGATCTTGCCCTTGGCGCTGGTGTTGCCGGTGCGCAGCTTTTCCGCTTCGATAAAGGGCACCAGGTGCGCCACTGCCTGCTTCATCACGCGCGCGGATTTCACCACTTGCGGCAGGAACATCTTGCCTTCGCCGAACAGGTCGCCGACCACATTCATGCCGGTCATCAGCGGGCCTTCGATCACCTCGACCGGGAACTGCGCCTGCAAGCGCGCTTCCTCGGTGTCTTCCACAATGTAAGTGGTGATGCCGCGCACCAGCGCGTGGGTGATGCGTTCCTGCACCGTACCCTTGCGCCATTCCAGGTCTTCCACCTGCGCCTTACCGCCGCCCTTCACGTTCTCTGCGATCTTGACCAGCTTCTCGCCTGCATCGGGGCTGCGGTTCAGTACCACGTCTTCCACCGCATCGCGCAGTTCCTTCGGAATCTCCTCGTACACGCCGAGCTGCCCGGCGTTGACGATGCCCATGGTCAGCCCTGCATGAATAGCGTGATACAGGAACACGGTGTGGATCGCCTCGCGTACCGGTTCGTTGCCACGGAACGAAAAGGAAACATTCGACACACCACCGGAAATCTTCGCAAACGGCAGGTGCTTGCGTATCCAAGCGCAGGCTTCGATGAAGTCCATCGCGTAATTGTTGTGCTCCTCGATGCCGGTGGCGATCGCGAAAATGTTCGGGTCGAAGATGATGTCTTCCGGCGGGAAGCCGACCTTGTTCACCAGGATGTCGTAGCTGCGCCGGCAGATTTCCGTCTTGCGCTTGAATGTATCCGCCTGGCCCTGCTCGTCGAACGCCATCACCACCGCCGCCGCGCCGTAGCGGCGCACCAATGTGGCGTGCCTGATGAACAGTTCCTCGCCTTCCTTGAGCGAGATCGAGTTGACGATGGGCTTGCCCTGCACGCATTTCAGACCGGCCTCGATGATGCTCCATTTGGAGGAATCGATCATCAGCGGCACTTTGGAAATATCCGGCTCGGAGGCGATCAGGTTGAGGAACTTCGCCATCGCGGCCTCGCCGTCGAGCATCGCCTCGTCCATGTTGATGTCGATCACCTGCGCGCCGGTTTCCACCTGTTGTTTGGCGATTTCCAGCGCCTCGCCGTACTGGCCTTCGAGGATCAGGCGCTTGAACTTGGCCGAGCCGGTAACGTTGGCGCGCTCGCCGACGTTGACGAACAGCGAATCGTCGCCGACGTTGAACGGCTCCAGCCCGGACAGGCGCAGCTTCTTCTCGATGTTTGGAAGCTTGCGCGACGGCACGTCCTTCAGCGACTCGGCGATTGCCTTGATGTGCGCGGGCGAGGTGCCGCAGCAACCCCCGGCGATATTGAGGAAACCACTGGCGGCGAATTCCTTCACCAGCCGCGCGGTGGTTTCCGGTGTTTCATCGTAGCCGGTTTCGGATAATGGATTGGGCAGCCCGGCGTTGGGGTGCGCGCTGACATAACAGCTTGCGACGCGCGACATTTCCTCGACATAAGGCCGCATCAGTTCCGCGCCCAGCGCACAGTTCAGTCCGATGGACAGCGGTCTGGAATGTGCGAGCGAGTTGTAGAACGCCTCGGTGGTTTGCCCAGACAGTGTGCGCCCGGAAGCGTCGGTGATCGTGCCAGAAATCATGATCGGTACACGCACCTTGTGTTGCTCGAAATGGCGCTCGATAGCGAACAATGCAGCCTTGGCGTTCAGCGTGTCGAAAATCGTCTCGACCATCAGGATATCCGCACCGCCGTCAAGCAGGCCGCGCGTCGCCTCGGCGTAGCTTTCCACCAGTTCGTCGAAGCTGACGTTGCGCGCGCCGGGATCGTTCACGTCCGGCGAGATCGACGCGGTGCGCCCGGTCGGCCCGAGCACGCCCGCGACGAAGCGCGGCTTGTCCCTGGTTGCAAATTCGTCGCACAGCCCGCGCGCCAGCTTCGCACCGGCGACATTCAACTCGTACACCAGATGCTGCATCTGGTAATCCGCCATCGATACGGAAGTCGAGTTGAAGGTGCAGGTCTCGAGGATGTCCGCACCCGCTTCGAGATATTGTCGATGGATACCACCGACGATATGCGGCTGGGTCAGCAGCAGCAGGTCGTTGCAGCCTTTTACGTCGATCGGATGGTCGGCGAAGGTCTTGCGCTCGACGTTATTATCGGCATAAACCTTGGGGTATTCGCCGTACAGCTCGGTGCCGCGATAATGCGCCTCGGTCAGTTTGTAGCGCTGGATCATGGTGCCCATCGCACCGTCGAGGATCAGGATGCGTCGTTGCAGGAGCCGCTCAATCGGGTGGGTGTTGCCGGTCATGGTGTATAGCCTGAAAAATGAGCGCGGATTTTATCATGCGTGAATCATCGAAGCGCGCATCCTGCCGTGTTTGGCGCTAAAGCCAGTTTCCAGAATTATGCCAGCACTTCTTCCACGGCGAAGATGCGGCGATGCTCGCGAATGGCATAACGGTCAGTCATGCCGGCGATGTAATCGGCAACGGCGCGTGCGCGTTCCGGCTCTGTCTGACGCTGAAATGGCGGGGGCAGCAGGCGCACGTCCTGCATGAAAATAGCGAACAGATCGCTGATGATGCGCTGCGCTTTGGAGCTCATGCGCATCACGCGATAGTGGCGATATAAATGGGTATGCAGAAAATTTTTCAGCGCGCGCTGCTGCTCGATCACCTCCGCGCTGAAGGCGATCATCACCGGCGCGTTGCGCACGTCTTCGATAGTGGATAAGCCCTGCGCGCTGATGTTGCGCTCGCTCTGCCGGATCAAATCGGACACCAGCGTGTTAATCATGCGCCGCACCGTTTCATGCACCACGCGCCGCTCGGGCAAGTCGGGATAGGCGGCGCGCACTTCATGCAAATGTCTTGCCACCAGCGGCACTGCGGCAAGCTGATCCAGCTCGATCAATCCCGAACGTATGCCGTCGTCCACATCGTGGTTGTTGTAGGCGATTTCATCGGCAAGATTGGCAATTTGCGCTTCCAGTGAGGGGCGGCGGTTGTGCAGAAAGCGTTCGCCCAGTTCCCCCAGTTTTGCGGCGTTGGTCGCGGAGCAATGCTTGAGGATGCCTTCACGTGTTTCAAAACACAGATTCAGGCCGTCAAAAGCGGCATAGCGCTCTTCCAGCAAATCCACCACGCGCAGCGATTGCAGGTTATGTTCGAAGCCACCGTATTCCTTCATGCAGGTATTCAGCGCGTCCTGCCCGGCATGGCCAAACGGTGTGTGCCCAAGGTCATGCGCAAGGGAAATTGCCTCGACGAGGTCTTCGTTCAGGCGCAAGCGCCGCGCAATCGAGCGGGCAATTTGCGCGACTTCGATGCTGTGGGTGAGACGGGTGCGAAACAAGTCGCCTTCGTGATTCACAAATACCTGTGTCTTGTATTCCAGACGGCGGAACGCACCGGAATGGATGATGCGGTCACGGTCACGCTGGAATTCACTGCGGCCGCATGGCGCTTCCTCCGCCATGTTCCGGCCGCGCGAGTTGGCCTCGCTGACGGCATAAGGCGCAAGCTCAGCCATGCACGCACGCCTCCAGCGTTTGCCGCAGCAGATCGGACGGCACTTCGCCACGCACCACGGCGTGCCCGATTTCCTTGAGCAACACGAAACGCATTTTGCCTGCTTCGACTTTTTTATCCAGTCCCATCAGCTCGAGATATCTGTCGGTGCCCAGATCGGGCGCGATTACCGGCAACCTGGCTTGCTTGAGCAAGTTGCGAACGCGGATCACATCCTGTGCGCTGATCCAGCCCAAGCGCTGTGACAGGTCGGCTGCCATGACCGTCCCCGCCGCCACACCATCGCCATGCAGCCAGTTGCCATAGCCCATGCCGGACTCGATGGCATGACCGAAGGTGTGCCCGAGATTCAGCAGGGCACGCTCGCCGCTTTCGCGTTCATCGGCCGCCACGACTTCCGCCTTGTTCTGGCAACTGCGCGCAATGGCGTATTGCAAGGCTGCCGTATCGCGCGCCAACAGCTTGTCCACGTTCTGCTCCAGCCATTCGAGAAACGGCAGGTCGCGAATCAGGCCGTATTTGATAACCTCGGCCAAGCCCGCCGAGAATTCATTGTCCGGCAAGGTGTTCAGCGTACCGGTATCGGCCAGCACCAGTTGCGGCTGGTAGAACGCGCCGATCATGTTCTTGCCGAGCGGATGGTTGATGCCGGTCTTGCCGCCCACCGAGGAATCCACTTGCGCCAGCAGGGTAGTGGGAATCTGAATGAACGGCACGCCGCGCAAATAAGTTGCCGCCGCATAGCCGGTCATGTCGCCGATCACGCCGCCGCCCAGCGCAATCAGCGGAGTGGAACGCTCACAACGATTGTTCAGCAGCGCGTCGTAAATCAGGTTGAGCGTAGCGGAGTTTTTATATTCTTCACCATCCGGCAGGATGATCGGCACACTGCCGACATCGATGCTCTGCAAGGTTTGCTGGAGTGCTGCCAGATAGAGCGGCGCAACCGTCGTATTGGTCACGATAGTCGCCCGCTTGCGCGGCAAATAGGGGCGCAACAATTCTGCCCGCCTAAGCAAGCCGCTGCCGATATGTATCGGATAACTGCGCTCTCCCAACCCTACTGTCAGTGTTTGCATAATTTTTGGTCAATTCCGCAGGGGCGCGGCGCGCCCCTGCGCTCTGTTATTCTTTCTGAACATTTCAATTTCGTTTGCCAGTATCAGCATCAAAGCATGCGCGCTTTGTCTGCCGGTCTGAATGACAATATCCGCGATCTCCTGATAAAGCGGATCACGCTGATGGTGCAACTCGGTCAACTTTGCTCGCGGATCGACGGTTTGCAGCAACGGGCGGTTGCGGTCATGCCGGGTACGCTGCCACAAATCATGCACACTCGCCTTCAGGTAAATGACGATGCCATTCTGCTTCAGCATTGCCCGGTTTTGCTCCGCCAGCACCACCCCGCCGCCCGTTGCCAGAACCATGTTGTTGCGCTCCACCAGATCGCAAATCGCCGCGCTCTCGCGCTGGCGAAAACCGGCCTCACCCTCGACATCAAAAATATGCGGAATGGTCACGCCGGTGCGCTTCTGGACTTCCTCGTCGCTGTCCACAAAGGTCTTGCCGAAATGTTTGGCCAACACTCTCCCCATCGTGGTTTTGCCCGAACCCATCATGCCCACCAGAATCAGGTTGCCGGATTGCAGCTTGCGATTATTTTCCGGATGACGGTTGACTGGATTACTTTGCATGTCACGGTCCGGGGCGCACGGCAAGTTCATTTTTTTTGGGAGGGTGCGTTGGCAGCGCCGACTTTTGCCTGCCGCTTTACATCCTCGGGTAAGTCAATCCGCCGTATGTCCCCTTTTTCCGATAGCAGCACATAGTTTGGTTGTACTTCGCTGACCTTCACGCCGGGCATCACTTCCGCATTGACCCTGACCGCCTGCGCCGGTTTGCCGTCAACCGCCAGAATCGCAACGCTCTCGGTCATGTTGTTTGCGACGACGACGCCGCGCAACTGGAAATTACCGGAGGTGGCGATAGCCTGGCGGCCACCAAACAAGGCTGCCGCCGCATCCAGGCGAAGGGCGGACTGCCCCGCCTGCGGCGGCGCCACAACCGGGCGCAACGGCGGCTTGAACCACTGCATCGCCCAATATGCGGCCGATATGCACAGCGCAATGAACAATACGAAAGTTGCAACCAGTGGCCAGCGTTTCATTCCAATCCTTTAATCGGGGCACAGCATGCGCATCCTAACGGGCATTGAAGGATGACACGCAAAAAAATAAAAACGCACATGCCCGTTTCCCTCACCTCACTCCTCTCCCGCAAGCGAGAGAAGAGGCAAACGAATCGCTACGCGAAATTTATGTTAACGCACTAACTGATTGATTTCGATAATCGGCATCAGCACCGCCAACACGATCAACAACACCACCACACCCATCGCCAGGATCAGCGCCGGTTCCAGCAATCCGGCCATGGTCATCGCGCGCCGCTCCAGATCCTGCTCCTGCGCGTTGGCGGCGCGCTCCAGCATGGCCGGCAATTCGCCGGTCGCCTCGCCGGAACGGATCATGTGAATCAGCATCGGCGGAAAATGCTGCTGCGCCGACAAAGCGCGCGCCAGACCGACGCCTTCACGCACGCTGGCAGTGGCGGCTTCGACCTGGGCGCGCATCGCGACATTGGTCAGGGTGTCGCGGCTGGTTTGCAGCGCGCGCAAAATTGGCACGCCGGAACCGGTGGTAATCGCCAGCGTGCTGGCAAAGCGCGCGGTGTTGAGGCTGCGCTCAAATTTTCCGTAGAGCGGCGCGGTCAACAGCCAGGTGTGCCAGCGCAGTTTGATTGCGGCGTTTTGCAACGCGCGATGCCAGATGTATCCCGCTCCCGTGGCAGCCAGCAACACCAGCCAGCCGTAATGCCGCACAAAATCCGAAATGCCCAGCATCACCACCGTCAGGAACGGCAGCT
>JANLID010000083.1 GCA_024654105.1 Gallionella sp.
GGCTGCCGGCGGGGAGCTGCACCAGATCGCTGGTGGAGAGCACCCTGCGCTCACCACGAACCAGGGCGTCGCGCTTGCCGATAATCAAAACTCGCTCAGGGCAAATCCGCATGGCCCTACGCTTCTGGAGGATTTTATCCTTCGCGAAAAAATCACGCATTTCGATCATGAGCGTATTCCCGAACGTATCGTTCATGCGCGAGCGACGGGCGTGCATGGATTCTTTGAGCTGACCGCCTCGTTGAAACGATACACCACCGCCCGGATACTCACCGAGGTAGGTGAGAAAACGCCCTTATTTACTCGCATATCAACCGTCGCAGGCGGCGCGGGTTCGGTCGATACCCCGCGTGACATACGCGGGTTTGCCGTCAAGTTTTACACTAAGGAAGGCAACTGGGACCTGGTCGGCAACAACATCCCGGTTTTCTTCATCCAGGATGCCATCAAATTCCCCGACCTCATCCATGCCGTAAAAATGGAACCTGACCGCGGCTTTCCGCAATCGGCGACCGCGCACGACACCTTCTGGGATTTCATTTCGCTCACGCCTGAATCCATGCATACGGTGATGTGGATCATGTCTGATCGCACAATACCGCGTTCGCTTAGGATGATCGAAGGCTTTGGCGTGCATAGTTTCCGGCTGATTAACGCTGTCGGCGAATCAACCTTCGTCAAATTCCACTGGCGTCCCAAACTCGGCTTGCAATCCACCATTTGGGATGAGACCGTCAAGCTTTGCGGCGCTGATCAAGACTTCCACCGCCGCGATATGTTCGACGCCATCGCGGCGGGTAATTTCCCCGCGTGGGAGTTCGCGGTTCAGCTTTTCACGCAAGAAGAAGCGGACGGATTCCCGTTCGATCATCTGGACGCGACCAAGCTGATTCCCGAAGAACTGGTGCCTTTGAAAGTGATAGGCCGCATGGTGCTGGATCGCTGGCCGGACAATTTCTTCGCTGAAACGGAGCAGGTTGCCTACTGCCCTGCCAACATCGTTCCAGGCATCGATTTTTCAAATGATCCCCTGTTGCAAGGCCGTTTATTCTCCTATGTCGACACGCAGCTTTCGCGTCTGGGTTCGGTCAATTTCCACCAGATTCCGATCAACGCGCCCAAATGCCCGTTCGGAAACCAGCAACGCGACGGACACATGCAGATGGCCCAACCTTCGGGCCGCGTTTCGTATGAGCCCAACACCTTGTCTGAAAACTCGCCGCGCGAAATGCCGGCCAAAGGCTTTCATAGCGCTGTAATCACCGAAAACGGTGAGAAAGGCCGCATCCGTGCCGAGAGCTTTGCCGACCACTACAGCCAGGCGCGGCAGTTCTATCGCAGCCAAACCGCGTATGAGCAGGCGCACATCGCCTCGGCGTTGGTGTTCGAACTTTCGAAGGTCGAACATGCGCACGTGTGCAAGGCAATAGTCGGTCACCTGCGACATATCGAAGAAGACCTGGCCAAACGGGTCGCCGCGGGTCTTGGGCTCGACAAAATGCCCGCTGCGCCGGTGGCCGCAGCGCCCGTGCAGGAGATGAAGCCTTCGCCCGCATTGCAGATCATCGGCAAGATGAAAGACACGCTCATGGGGCGCGCGATTGGCATCCTGATCGCGGATGGTTCAGACGGTGCTGTCATCAAGAAGATCAAAAAGGCCGCGACGGATGCGGGTGCTACTGTGAAGATCGTTGCGCCCAAAGTAGGCGGCGCGAAGCTTGCCGATGGCTCGATGCTGGCGGCTGACGGACAACTGGCCGGTACGCCTTCTGTGCTATTCGATGCCGTTGCCGTCATCCTTTCCGACACAGGCGCAAAGGCATTGTCGATGGAAAGCGCCGCGATCGATTTTGTGCGCGATGCTTTCGGTCATCTCAAGGCCATCGCCGTCGACAAAGGCGGCCAGGCGCTTTTGAAAATGGCGAATGTCGGAAAAGACGCGGGCGTTGTGGATGCCAACGACAAAGACGCATTCATTGCCGCGGCCAAGACGCGCCAATGGAAGCGGGAAAAGTCCGTGCGCACATTGGCATAACCACCGGCGGCGCGCGGCGATTTCAAGCCATTCAAGACCACATCCATATTCGACGGTACCGCCCGGAACCGGCCGATCTCCCCGCGTTCATGCGCGAGACCATGAAACAGCTCCGGCTTTAGCTTGCTGTTCCCGGCGAAAAGGAGGGAGAAGTCGTAAGCAGCGGTTCAACTAGTAGAGAAAGGAGACATCAATGAAAACCACGAGTAATGTCGCAGACTTTCCTGTCGTTTGCGTTGGCGGTTCGGCCGGTGGCCTCGACGCCTA
>JANLID010000140.1 GCA_024654105.1 Gallionella sp.
AGCACGTCGTCGTCCGACAGCAATGAAAAAAACTCCGTCTCCACCTCGCGGATACCGTAGTTGAAGTTGTTGTAGGAGCCGATGTTGCGGGGATGACGGTGGTATTTCACGCGCGGGTCGTGTCGGGCGATTTCCTTCACCACGGATTCCGTCTCATCCACCACGGATTCCGTCTCATCGCCCGAGGCGTTGTCGTACACGCAGACCCGTACGTGCGGATAGGTCTGGTGGAGCGCGCTCAGAATCGCACGCCGCAGCAGCACCGGGCGGCGGTAGGTGGGGATGATCGTGGTAATTACGGGTTTGGCGGGGAAGGTGGCCATGGTACTTCCGGTGTCGCCATGATGCCAAATGATTGCAGCTGTTTACGGACCAGGTCCTTGAGTTCAGGTCCGATGACGTGCCACCCGACCAGGAGAAACACGATCGATCCGAACACGTACGCGACAACCAGTCCGTAAGCGTCCAGCCCGCGCCCCATCATCCAGAGCGCCGACCAGGGCAGGCCATAGGACAAGAACCCGAGCGCGGTGAGAAACCCCGACATGCGAAACCACTTCCATCCGCTGGTCTTCAGGCATTCGACCGAAAACCGGGGGATGAAATAGAACATATGCAGCGCACTGGACAGAATGACTGAAAAAGCAGCGCCCGCGAGCCCAAAACGGATCGTGAGCAGAATCGCCGCCGGAACGCTGATGACGAGCGTCCAGAGGTTCGCCCGCAGCGAAATCTCGGGTCGCTTCATGGCGAGCGTTAACATATAAGGAACATACTGCAGCCCCAGCAACAACTGGCCAATGGCGAGGAACAGCAGCGCCGGCCAGATGCTCTGAACCACCTCGGGATTGAGGACGTAGCGCATGACGATAATGCCAAGCATCGCCACCGCCGCCGATACGGGGATATAAAGATAGCTACAGAAATCCTGGAGCTTGTGATACTGCGTCATCCAGCCGGAGCGATCCTTGCTGCCCACACCGGTTGACAGGGCGGGAAACGCCGCCGAGGCG
The DNA here is from genome assembly GCA_024654105.1 of Gallionella sp. GTDB lineage: Bacteria > Pseudomonadota > Gammaproteobacteria > Burkholderiales > Gallionellaceae > Gallionella. The sequence continues at coordinate 1,014 of JANLID010000140.1, forward strand.
ATAGCGCCCGGTACCATGCCGCCCTTCGATACCAGACCCTGCGCCACACCGTAGAAACCCAACTGGCTCGCGGCAAGCAACTTGCTCACGATCCATTTGTCCGCTTGGCCGACGAAATACCCTACCATGGTGTTGGCGAACAGACGGGATCCGAAGTGCAGGTTTTGACGAAGCGGGGCCCAGCGATAGGAAAGCCGCCAGGGAGGGATTCCGCTGTGCCGTAATGCCATGGCACCGAAGATGGTGAGACCCGCCAAGCCGGACACGACATACCATATGGAGACGTCGTAAAGCGTACCACCCATGGCGAGCACAAGGATCATCCCCAACTGCTGAAGACCGGCTGCGGCAACGTTGGCAATATTTAGGGCATCCATCCTTTCGTTGCCGGCGATGACGGCCCCGTACACGGCGCGCGGAATCGCGAGCAGCAGAGAAGCTGAGATTGCCATGAAAGCAATGACTGTTTCCTGGTGACTGATGCTTTCGATCTGGAGCCAATGCCTGACCAGAAGTGGCGCAAACAAGGCAACCACAAGGCAAGACGCGGCATAGGTCGTCCACGCCAGCGCCGCCGAAGAACCGACCAGATCTGAGACATAGCGCCTGTCGCTCAATCGGTGCGCCGCGATTTCGCGGGTGACGGTCGGCGACAGCCCCATGTCCGACAAGGTGATCAACACGAAGGTCACCGTTACCGAAAAATAAATGACGCCCAGCACATCCGCGCCCAGTTTGTGAAAGACAAGGTGGGTCGAAACCAGCGACAGAACCATGAGAATGGCCTGACCGGACATGTTGGAGAGAATGTTCCGCTTCAGGCTTATTTTCCGGTTCATTAATCATCCATCACTGCATACACGGGTACTGTGCTTGCACAAAGAGGATCATCATGTTCAAAGAACAACATAGATAACTGATCGCAATATTTAACCCAGTCGCTTAAGCCACGCGCCCGGCCAATGCGTGATATTTTCCTTCAAATCGCTGTCGTTGAACGGCCACGCCGGCTGTTCGACCACAAACTCCTGATGTTTTTTGGCGAACTCCAGCGCCGCCGCCGTCGGGTTGTCCTGTTTCCATTCCGACTTGCCGCGTGGCACGTCGTATAAATCCTTCATGCTGCCATCGGTGGCAACGATATAAGAACCGCGACTGACCAGATCGTGGTAAGCCTCCAGTTCCGCCAGCACGTGCTCGCGGGTGTGGTTGGAATCCAGAATCACGAGCACGGTCTCGCCTGTCTTGACAAGGGACTTGACCCTGGACACCACGCTTTTTTCGATTGAACTGCCTTCGATCAGGGTAATAAACGAAGCCAGTTCATGCGCCTCGATGGCTTTGCGGTTGTGCAGCCGGATTTCGATGTCCACGCCGATCACGCGTCCCTTGCCCATGGCCTTGAACAGGCTGGCGTAAAAAATCAGCGAACCGCCGTGGGCCACACCGGTTTCAATGATGACATCGGGCTTGATACGGTAGACCACCTCCTGAACCCGTATCATGTCTTCCGGCAACTGGATGATCGGCCGCCCCATCCAGCTGAAGGTATATGGGTATTTCTGGTTCCAGCCGACCTTGAGCCATTGGTGCGAGATCTGCTCAAAAGCCTCGCGCGAGTAGAGATCGAGCGTTCGCGTAGATCCGTTCTGTTCGATGGTGACCTGTTTGCGGTCAGTGTCGATTGTCAGCTTCATCGTAGACACTCCGGATATCTTACTTGTTTTTGGTGGCAATAATAATATTTTCTTTCAAGATACATCCTGCTTGATGTCAGATCGGTATTCACATGTCCTAGAAACAAAATCAAGATGAAAAAGGGAACGCCACGGTACGTATGTTTAATTAATCCGATATAAGGCCTCAAAAAACCTTTCCTGCACCAGAGCAGGTCTTTCATAAACCTTCTCCCACTGCGGAGCTACAGGGTAATCACCCTGCCGAATAACGATGTTATCGTCTAGATTCACTGAGGTGACCCATTGTTTGGTGTAAAAATACCCGTGTGTTAACCGTTCAATCTGGGAAAAGTAATTCCCGATCTGATCAAATCGCATCTCGCCGAGTGAACTAATGTTTATGAACAAACCAAAATGCTTCTCCGGGAGAAGCTCTAGCTGTTCCGGGAGAAAAAATGCAATTTCTGATTGTTCATAATCTTCCTGAATTTCCCGGAAATCCTTAAAAGGCCTAACCTTGAATATTTTTTTATCCGGAAAAAGTCTGCTCAGATACCACTGCGATACAAATATCGCGGGTGGGATGTCAGAGATCACATATTTAACACCTTTGCGCACTTTCAAGAAGACATAAGCAAGTCTTCCATAGCCAGCGCCTAGCTCTCCCACAACGAGTTGCGAAGGCAGTGTTACTTCATTGCTGATACTCAAATACTCTATCAATGAATTGCATAAATCCTGCGAAATCAATTTACCCTCGTAATAAATTTGCCACGGATTTCCCAGTTGTGGCTCATCGATATCCGCCAAGAGACATGATTGATCAGCAGATTTCACCTTCTCGATCATCCCCGCTATAAACAGGCGATAAACAAACGGGTTCTGCCTGGCGGTTCCAATGTCGTCAGTCAGTGGTGCTGAAATGTGAATTTTCAGGAAGTTCCGTAAAACAGCGGCCAGCCTAGCGCTCCTTAATACAGATACAAGTTGATCAGTTTTTAGGCCGATTTTCCATTGAAAATAGCCCAGATTCACCGAACGTTTGAAATTGGAAACTCCGTTTTCCCTGAGCCATCTAATATGCCGCACAAAAAGACTTTCCCAGAGTTTGGAGGCACGATACAACGGTGAGGAAC